>CAZZAH010000288.1:0-5987 GCA_964652115.1 uncultured bacterium
CATCTGGAACATCGCGAATCTCGCGGCGCCGTTTCAGGTGGGGGAATTTCATCCCGATCAGACTTGCCATAGCTTGCACAACGTCTATGTACAAGGTCACATCGGCTACGCCGCTTGGTATAACCACGGCATCGAGGTTCTCGATCTCTACGATCCGGCGCACCCCGTGCGGCTCGGCTACTACCACCATCCGATCCGTTGGCACGATCAACCGATCGACATCTGCTGCGATCCCACCGATGGTCCGAGCGCGCGATGTTACGGCGTGCCGCACATCGATCCGTTCTTCCCGTCCGGCATCTTCATCGCGACCGACCTCAATCGAGGGCTGATCGTGGGGAAGTACTATCGCGTCCCGGTGGGCGTGGCCGAATCAAGCTCGCCCCCGCCGGCGATCGAAGCGCTTCGCGTGCTGAGCGCGCCTCGCGAGCTGCCGATTCGACTGCGCTTCCTTGGCGTCGGCGCGCCGCGGGTAGAGATCTTCGCGGCTAGCGGCGTGCGGGTCGCCACACTTGAGCCGATCGACGGCGATGCGGCGACCGGCGGCAGCTATCAATGGGACGGACGAGGCTCGAATGGTGAGGCCGCGTCGTCCGGAGTCTACTTCGCTCGGCCGGTGGGAGCGGGCGGGGCCGCCGGCGATGGTGGCGAGGCCGGCGCCAAGGTGATCCTCCTACGCCCATGAGGCAGCGATGAAGCTTCACCAGGAACAGCTCCAAGTACACGTCGGCTCGCGCGGTCTCCACGAAATCACGACCGCGCTGTCGGCGATCGTCGGCCGCTCGGGCATTCGTGCCGGGTTAATTCAGGTCTTCGTGCGGCACACCTCGGCCTCGCTGCTCATTCAGGAGAACGCCGATCCCTCGGCGCGCCGCGACCTCGAGGCGTGGTTCGATCGTCAGGTGCCGGAGGACGATCCACTTTACGAGCACATCGCGGAAGGCGCGGATGACATGCCCGCGCACCTGAAGGCGGCGCTCACCCCGACCTCGGAGATCATCCCGATCGTCGACGGCAGGCTCGGACTGGGGACGTGGCAGGGGCTCTTTCTCTTCGAGCACCGCAAACGCGGACCGGAGCGCACGCTGATCGTCAGCGCCTGGGGGGAGTGAGCGCCGCTACCCGAAGGCGCGGGCAACCGCGAGCCTGACCACACTCCCGCCCGGCCAACCGCCGCGCTCCGATTGCTCCGTTCCGGTTCCGCCGCCTCCGCTGCCGGTGGATCCGCGTGCGTGACGGCTTGCCCGAGCAAGGATCGCCTGCTCGAGATCCAAGCTCCAGGTGACCGAGCCAGTGCGGACGCTCGTACCGGCAGACAGCGTTCCGATTTGCACGCGCCAAACGCCGAGGATGTCGACTTCTCGATCGGCGCTTCCAAAGACGAGGAAGTCTGGGCGCCAGTTCGCGACTTCCCCGCGGGGCCTTAGGTCGTACCAGTTGAAGCCACCGCGAAGATCGATCTCTCGGCCGAGCGGAGTTGCGGCCGCGACGTGAAGTCGACCCCAATCGAGGTGCGCCTGCCCTTTGTATATTCTCCGCGGCCCGAGCAGATCGATCACCGTGCTGGTAAAGGGCCAGGTTTCGAAGCTCGTTCGCGCGCGGCTACTCGATCGCGCTACCTCGATCTCGCCGAAGATCCGACCGCTCGCTCCGATTTTCCGCTCATGTCCCGCGAGCAACGAGGTGAAGTGCCCGCGCGCGTAGTTTAGGTGTCCGAAGCGCTGTCCGCCCCAGGCGCCGTCCCCTCGTACGTTCATCTCTCCACCGGTCCAGCGCAGGATCGTTCGGCTCGCGTCGGTCTCCCGCAGCTCAACCGCGACCTGCCCGAACCGAGCCCAGCCCTCTGGGACGATCTCGTAGATCTCTCGCGTCGTCCGCTCGCTTCGAGGAATCAACTCGGTGGTGGTGAGCGAGCTCACGAGCGAGAGCCGATGGGGAAGCAAGACGCGCACGTCGCCGTGCGCGGTCCTTCGGACCAGATTCAGATCGGCGCTCCAGATCGCACCGCTCAGGGTTGAGTGAATGGGCTCGAGGCTCGTCACGCTCGTGGCGCTGAGTTGAAGGAGCAGGCGCGGTAGGTTCAAGCGGGCGCCGATGCCGAGTGGTCGGTCGGTCGCACCCTCGGTCCCGGAGGAGATCGGCGCCGTGATTTGCACACGAAGCCCTGGCACAACCTCAGGTGATTGTAGCCCGACGAAACCCCGCCTCGTCACGCCGCGGCTGTGGAGGCCCCCCGAGTCGCCCCTCCACTCGGTGCTCCATTCGGGCGCCCAGATCTCGGCGACGCCCCGCCATCCCCGTAGAAGCTCGCGCCCGCCAGTTTGGTAGCGCAAGGACCACTCGTAAGAGGCGTAGGTGCCCTGCCCAGCCGTGAGGTGCCGCGTGATCGGAGCGTTCACCCCGAGCCCTGCGCCGAGGGTCGGTCGCATGGAAGCGTCGATCATGCTCCAGAAGCCCGAGTCCCGCGCGGTCGCTTCCTGGAAGGGATCGCCGCCCAAGCCGGATGCGGGATAGCTTCCCGGGCGCAAGAGCTCAAAGGGGGCAAGGGTCGCCATCGCACGCGAGGGTGTGGCGAGCCCCGTTCCCACGCCGCAGGCGAACGCCAATGCGACGGTCGCGGACCGCGTCGCGCGGCTAGCGTTACGGACGGTCGATTCCGATGTCAAAGTCGGTCCAATCGACCACCCACTCCCGCTGCCAACCTCTGCCGTCGATGCCGAAGGTCTGCCACACCTCGTCGGTGCTCCCCATTCCAGGCAGGATTCCGCTGATGGTCGGATCGGGGAGGATCCACTGCTCAAAGGACTCCGCGTCCCATACGACGACCGGAACGAAGACCCACGAAGACGCCAGGGCCCAATAGGAGTAACCCGTGACCTCTACCAGGGCCGTTCCGCCCGGCGTTGTCGTTGCGCCGTTTAGACTCGCGGAAAGGTCGCCGGGCCATCGAGGATCGTGCGTTAGACGCGAGACACGCTCTTGTACAACGTCGCGGAGCGCGTGCCAAAGCCACTCTTCGCCCGAGTGGAACTCATCGAAGTCCGTGGGCGTCTCGTAGTAGGCAGCATAGTGCGCGTAAAACGTACCCGCGGGCGCCCCCGATACGGTGACCAGCGTGTCGACTTGCGTGTATTTGAAATCGAGGTGCTGTGCTCTCCGCGTGACCCGAGCGGTATAGGATGGCATCAAGCTCTTCCAATTCGCGACCGGGTCGAGGAAGAGTTCCCCGACATGAATCTCGAGTGCGATGTCGGGCGTTGACCGATCCTGATCCCAGTCATCGACCCGTGTATAGCCGGTGGCAAGTGCGTCCAGCACGTCCGGCAGGTGCACGCGGATCGAATCGACGTCGGCTCGCGAGAGATCGTTCGGGCCGATCTTGATCACATCGTTGTCCTGGTTGTCGATCTCGGTCAGCAGGCTCGTGATCGCCTGGTCCAGGTCCTGGACCGAGCTCACGATCAGCCCGTGGGCGGAGGACATGCGTGCTTCGCCGTCGCTACGCAAGCCGAGCCACGCACTCCCTTGCTCGACCGATTGAAGCAGGGTGAGGCTGTCGTAGGCGGCGAAGTTCACCTCGTAGGCGGCAGCGACATTACACGCCGCTTCAAGCAAGCTGCACGCGCTCCGGAGGAGCAAGAGGTCGGTACGATCGATCTCCGCCGCATCGGCGTCGTTGTCGCCTTGCATGCGGGGAGTGACCTGGTAGGTGTAGCCGGGAGTGGCGATCACCTGAGCCAGGTGTGCGGCAGCGCTGTGTGCTCGGGGGATCACGCGCTCACGCAAAATCGCCTGCACCCGAGCGAGCTGCGGATCGGGCGTTCCAAATCCTCCCGTCGCGAGCGCGAGCGCACTCATCGGGATGAGATCGAACGGCAAGCGCAGTGCATCCGGGTCTCCGCTCGGCACAACCGGGATGCCGAGGGCCCTGCCACTCCCACCCGGAACCTCGAACGGCGTGTGGTCCTCGAGGTAGGCCTTCCACTCGTCGAAGGCCGCGTTGATCTCTTTGTCGGAGGAGAGGATCAAGAGGCCGGTAATCGCGCTCCCGAAGAGCGCGTCGGGGTCGGTGGCGTCACAGTCGAGAGCGGCCTGATAGAGCCCCTCGGCTTCCCGGAAATCGACGTCGAACGGATGCTCGGGATCTTCCGCGTTGTCGTTCAGCTGCTCGTAGAGGACCTGCTCGAGCGCGGCGTTGGCGGCGAGTACCTTCTCCCTCGCGCAGTCGGTCGGTGGGGGATTGCTCGGATTCTTGTCGTCGGAACAGCTCTCCAGCCAACCGGCCCCGATTCCTCCGAGGATTACAAGGAGCGCGGCGCTCCGGCGGACACTCCATTTAATTGTGGCCACAAGTCCTCCTCACGGGCTCCTGGGTGAATCGATCTACAGCGGGTTGCTTACTCGCCCCATGAACAGCACACGACCCGAGGGCACATGCCGAACCAGGTAGAGGAACGGATGATCCGCCCGGAACTCCTTCGGCACAGGCGCCACCGAGGTGACGCGCATCGTCACGCCGGTCGCGGCCGCCGCCTCGGTACCGGTCTCGTCGGCGCGGAGCCAAGCCTCGTGGACCACCGCGGAAATGCTGAGCGGCTCATCCTTCGTGACGCCGCTGAAGTCGGCGCGGCCAGCGTCGAATGCGTCCCGTATTCCGAGGGCCGCGAGCTGCGGGACTAGCTCGACCTTCTGGCGCGCTTCGAAGCGGGGGACGGAGACGCTCACGGATTGGCGGGACGCGCTCTTGGCCCAGCCGGCGATGCGCGAGGCGGACAGACTCGCTTCGATCTTCGGCAGATCGTCCGCCTGCCGCGGGAGCACGATCATCATGGCGAACGCACCCTCCGTGTAGGGAAGCTCGATCACCTGCACCGCTTCGTCCTCCGCGTACGCGATCGGGCCGGTCCGGTGCATCGTCGGCGCCGGGACGTCGTTGCCCGAAGCCAGGTGGAACGGCGCGTCCGCCGTCGCGTCCTTCCGGAAGGCCGTGGTCCACGTGCCGTGAAAGTAGATCGCGTTCGCGAGGACGAGGCGCGCGTCTCTGGTCAGCGTGCCCGGCGCGAACAGATCGCGGATGTGATCCTTCGTGTTCCTCGCGACCCACGCGTTGATCGAGAGGCGAGCCGTCTCCGGATCGGTCTTGAAGCTCACCTCCTCGAGTGGCGCGTGCATTTCATTCGAGAGCGCGCTCACGAATGGCGCTTCGAGGCTCAAGCTCGACTCGCCCCAGAGCGCGTTCGAGACCAGGATCTCGACCGAGTCGCGCTCGGCATCGGCGGTCAGTGCGTCCATCTCCTCGCGGGCTTGATGCAGCGCATTCGTGGCGTTGTTCGGGAGGTCCAGAACGGCGGCCATCTGCTCGGCGGTCTGCCCGCGCGCGCCGGCGTAGGTCATGGTCAGCGCGCTCGCGATGCTGTAGGGCGAGAAGACGACGTTGCCCGGCTCGCTTGCGAGCTGCTGGTAGAGCCGGAAATCGAAACCTCTGGCGACGTCCGACGGATCGGCCGCGAACGCCGCGGTGGGCGCGGCGAATCCGACCAAGGCGGCCGCCCGAGCGAGGACGCGACTGAGGTGGGCAAGGGATGGAGGCATGCAGATCCTCGCTTGAATGGAGTAAGTCGGCGGCGCTGATCGATACGTCGACCGTAGGACCAAGCCTAGGGTGGGTCAAGGAGCTGCTACACTCGCCGCCGCGTATCCATCAACCCGTACTTCGCGAGCTCACGCTTTGCCCGGAGCGAGGACGCACGTGGCGGAAGAGCCAGACCGAGAAATCACGCGACTCTTGAACCTCGCGGCGAGCGGAGACGCGCAAGCGATCGGCGCGGTCTTTCCGCTGATCTACGCCGAGCTGCGCAAGCTTGCCTCGGCCAAGCGCGCGCAGCTTCCGCACGGTGAAACGCTCGCGACCACCGCGCTCGTGCACGAGGCCTACCTGCGCATCGCCGCGCGCAATCCCGAAGGCTGGGCCGGCGCGCGGCACTTCT
>CAZZAH010000289.1:0-5959 GCA_964652115.1 uncultured bacterium
GACCGAGCTCAACACGCGCTACCCCGATCTTTAGTCGCTAGCGCTCCTCCGGAGGCGGAATGTCGTCGCCTCCACGTTGCAGCTCGCGCGCGCGACGGATGCGATCGAGGTGGGAGGCCCAGAGCTTCGGCTCGCGGCCTTGATCGGAGGGCGTGTAGAAGGGCTCAGGCCTCACGCCATCGGGGAAGTAGTCCTCATCGACCCATCGCCCGGGCGCGTCGTGCGGATAGCGATAGGCGCGGCCGTAGCCGAGCTCCTTCATCAAGCGCGTCGGGGCATTCCTCAGATGGAGCGGCACCGGCTTCGATCCCGCGGCCATCGCCGCCTCCGCCGCGCGCATGTAGGCGAGCTCGAGCGCGTTGCTCTTCGGTGCCAGCGCCATGTAGACCGTCGCCTGAGCGAGCGCGAGCGAACCCTCCGGAATGCCCAAGAAGTGCACCGTCTCCTTCGCCGTATTCGCCAGCACCAACGCGAAGGGATCGGCGAGCCCGATGTCCTCCGACGCCATCCGAACCAGGCGTCGCGCGACGTAGAGCGGATCGTCGCCCGCCTCGAGCATGCGCGCGAGCCAGTAGAGCGCGGCGTCGGGATCGCTTCCGCGAACGCTCTTGTGCAGCGCCGAGATGAGGTTGAAGTGCTCCTCGCCCGCGCGATCGGCGCGCAAGAAGATGCGTCCCTTCAAGCGGCGAAGCGCTTCCAAGTCGACTCGCCTCACACCGTCCGCGCTCGGAACCGCGAGCTGAGCGAGCGACTCGAGGGCATTGAGCAGCTGGCGCGCGTCGCCGTCCGACACCTCGATCAAGGTCGCGAGCGCGTCCGGCGTGAGCTCGACGCGATGCCGGCCGAGGCCGCGCTCCATGTCGTTGAGCGCGCGCTCCGCCAGCGTCTCGAGCTCCGCCGGTCCGAGCGGCCGAAGCACGAAGACCTGGCAACGCGAGAGGAGCGCCGGCACCACCTCGAACGAGGGATTCTCGGTCGTCGCGCCGACCAGGATGAGGGTTCCGTCCTCGACGTGCGGGAGCAGCGTATCCTGCTGCGCCTTGTTAAACCGATGCACCTCGTCGAGGAAGAGAAGCGTGTCGCCGAGACCGGAACGACGCTGTGCCTGCGCACCCGCGGCGATCTCGCGGATGTCCTTCACTCCGGCGAGCACCGCGCTGAGCGGCACGAAGCGCGCGCCGATCGAAGCGCCGAGCACGCGTGCCAAGGTCGTCTTGCCGGTGCCGGGCGGCCCCCAGAGGATCATCGACGGGAGCGCGCGCGCCTCGACCGCGCGCCTGAGCGGCCCGTTTGGTCCGGTCAGATGCGGCTGTCCGACCACCTCATCGAGGGTGCGCGGACGCATGCGCTCGGCCAGCGGCCGCGTCGCCTCCGTTTGCGATTCGAAGGGGAGCTCGCCCTCGCGCGAGCTTCGATCGGATGGGGACAAGGCATCTCCTTCGGCGCAGCTCGCGGCGCGGGCTCAGGGCGCGGCTCGTGCTAGCGCGCAAGCTTGGTCGGTTGGTCCTCCAGCATCATCTTCGTCTCCGGCGTGAGCCCCAGCGCCGGATCGACCGCACGCGCGGTGAGCACGATCACGGTATCCCAGACCTCCTCGCGCGTCCGCTCGCGGCTGAAGAGGAAGGGCAGGACATGGCCGAGAAGCGGAAAGCGCTTCCTCGACTTTACGTCCATGCGGCGTTGGAATCCGCCCAGCATCACCGGCTCACCATCCTTCGCCACGATCGTGTTGTCGACGATCTGGCCCGTCTTGACCGGGCTGCCTCCGATTTCGCCGTCGAGCCGGGTCAGCTCGGCGTGCACCGCAAGGGTGAGGTTGCCGTCGTCGCCCAGGGTCGGGAGCACCTCGAGCTTGAGGCCGGCGTCCATGGTCTGGGTCTCGTAGACGTTGACGAAGCCGTTGGCCTTCGCGACGTAGGTCACCTTGCTGCCGTCCATGATCGTCGCCGAACGGTTGTTGAGGGTGAGGATGCGCGGCGTGTTCCGAATGCGGCCCGCGCCCGAGGCGTCGAGCAGATGCAAGGAGCCCGCGAGATCCGCGCGCACGCTCGCGTTGAGCTGACGATCCTTGAGCAACGTCGCGGTCGTGCGCTCGTCAGGATACGGCTCCTCGTCTCGGGCACGTCGTTCGTCACTGATTCGACCGTAGCCATAGCTCACGCTGGCGCCGATCCTCTCCGCGATCTGATCCCAATCGAGCCCGGCGTCGAGCGCCTGCCGGCGATTCACCTCGATCACGGCGGCCGAGATCTCGATCTGCTTCGACGCGACGTCGAAGGAGCGGAGAAGCTCGAGCGCCGCCTCGACGTTCGCGGGATCACCGGAAATGATGAGCCGGTTGGCGGTCTCGAGCGATCGAACCTCGACCGCGACCATCCCGCCATCGCGCTCGATCAGGGCGACGGATCGGCCGTCGTCCGCGCGGTGGACGCCGAGCAGCTCGATCAGCTCCGGTGCGGGGACATGGCTGGGCGAGAAGCTCGAGATCGTGGCGTCGGCGCGCCCGGTCATCGTCCCGAGGCAAGCAAGCAGGGTGAGCATGAACGCGACCTTGGACATGTCGGCTCCTTTCCGGAATCGAAGGCGGCTGAGCGCGGGAGCGGGGAGTCGCGCGATGGCGATGCTGGCATGGGCTCGCGGACAGCGCAAGCGCGAGCCGCACTGGCCCTCGATCGGCCGGCCGACTACACTCCCGCCTGACCGAAACTGATCCCCAGAGGCAAGTGGAGACCGCATGGCAGGCTCGCAGACCATTGACCCGAGCATTCCGCTGATCGAGCGCGCCGAGCTCCTGGCGCGTCTCCACGATCCGGCCCTCAAGGTCGTCGATGTCTTGCCGCGAGTCTCGTGGCAGGAAGGCCACATTCCGGGCGCGTTGTGCCTTCCGCTCGACGAGATCCCCGAACATGCGCGCGAGCTCTTGCCCGATCCGCGTGCCGACATCGTCGTCTTCTGCGGCGGGCCGACTTGACCCCTCGCGCAGCAGGCGGTCGGCCTGCTACTGAGCCTCGGCTACACCCACGTACGCGAGTTCCTCGGTGGTCTGGAGGAGTGGTCCAAGGCCGGGCTGCCGCTAGAATCGAGCGTCGCCTCGACCACCCCGATCACCATCCTCGGCGCGGGGCGTGCAGCGACACGAAGAACGTCGCCGCTCGACCGACTCCCGAGCGCGCACGCCTTCATCGTGCTTCTGGCGGAGAGCAGCTTCCGTCGCCTTTTCTTTCTCTGGTTCTCGGTCGTGTTCGGGTCGGCGCTGCTCTACTTCATCGCCGCCTTGGCCGGCGCGAACGGGCTTCGTGAACAAGGGCAGATGGTCGGCGCCGGTATCGACGGGCTCCTCACCGCGATCTACTTCAGCTTCGTGACCGCGACCTCGATCGGCTTCGGCGATGTGGTGCCGGTCGGCGCGATGCGCGTGGTCGCGGTGGCGGAGGGCGCGGCCGGGCTCCTCGTCTTCGGCATCGTGGTGTCGAAGCTCGTATCGGGCAGGCAGGAGATGCTGACCGAGGAGATTCACCGCACGACCTTCGAGGAGCGGCTCGGGCGCCTGCGCACCAACCTTCATCTCGTCTTGTCGGAGCTGCAGTCGATCGGCGATGACTTCGATCGCCCGCACGCCTCGACCGAGCAGCTCGCGCGCCGGCTCGAGAGCGCGTCGATGGTCTTCGCCGGCGAGCTTCACGCGATTCACGACCTCCTCTATCGACCGCAGCAGGCGCCGGAGGAGAACGTGATGGAAGCGCTCCTGGCGAATCTCGCCGCGAGCCTTCGCGAGATGTGCGACATGGTGGAACGCGCCCCGGACGTGCGCGCGGCCTCACCGTTACTCCGGAAGAGCCTCGGTTCGATCGAACATCTTTCGAGCGAGATCTGCGGCGAGTGCGTGCCGCGGCAATACGCCCCCGAGCTCAAGGTGTGGATGGACCAAATTCAGGAGCTTTCGCGTCGATTGAGCTAGGTCGGTCAAAGGAACCGCGGCCGTTCGTTGTATAGCTCGTTCGAGAGGGCACTGCGGAGCGCTTCGACGAAGGAGGGCAGCGTGGATACCAAGATCACGAACAAGATCTTCGGCGTGCATCAGTACGCGATTCGACTGAACGGCGCCGACATGACGCACGAGGAGAGCCTGATTGCGCCGCAGCCCGGCGGCAACTGCGCGAACTGGGTGCTCGGCCACATCATCGTCTCGCGTGGCGATATGGTGGCGCTCCTCGGCGGGCAGAAGTTCTGGACCGACGAGCAGGCCGCGCCCTATCTGCGAGGCAGCCGCGGCTTCGAGGCGAATCCTTCCTTCCTGCCTTGGCCGTCGCTTCTGACCGAGCTCGACAAGTCACAGGAGGTGCTCGCGAAGGAGATCGCCTCCGCCTCGCCGGAGAAGCTGGCGGAGTCGCTCGGCAAGGACACGGTCGCCGAGCGCCTCGCATTCCTTCAATTCCACGAGGGGTATCACGTCGGGCAGCTCGGGCTCCTGCGCCGGTTGGTCGGGCGCGCGGGACAGATCGGCTAGCGCGCTTGTCGTAGCGAACGAACGTTTGGTATCCTCCGCTCGACCCCGGAGGAGCCCATGCCCGAACGCTTCGTCTTCCACCTCGACATGGACGCCTTCTTCGCGGCGATCGAGGTGCTCGCCAATCCGTCGTTGCGCGGCCGCCCGCTGGTGGTGGGAGGCAACCCCGAGGATCGCGGCGTCGTCTCGACCGCCTCCTACGAGGCACGCGCGTTCGGCATCCGATCGGGGATGCCGCTGGCCGAAGCGCATCGCCTCTGCCCGCGCGCGATCTTCATTCCGTGCCGGCCGGAGCCCTACGTCTACTTCTCGACCCGCATGCTCAAGCTGCTCCTGGCGCGCACACCGCGGGTCGAGCTCTTCAGCATCGACGAAGCGTTCATCGAGGGGAGCGACCTCTGCCGTGATCGCGAGAGCGCGATCGCGTGGGCGCGCGACGTTAGCGCCCAGGTCGCGCGCGAGCTCAAGCTGACCGGATCCTTCGGCATCGGCCCCAACAAGCTGATCGCGAAGATGGCGTCGAAGCTCGAGAAGCCGCGCGGCGTGACCTTTCTTTCGCGCGCCGACTTTCGCGAGGTCTTCTGGGGTCGGCCGCTCGAGTCACTCTTCGGCGTCGGCGAGAGAACCGCGAAGGCGATGATGGAGCTTGGGCTCGTCACCATCGGCGACCTCGCGCGCACCGAGCCGTCGACCTTGCGGCCGTATTTCGGGGTGGTCGGCCCCATGCTGGTCGCGGCCGCGAACGGAATGGACGAAAGCCCGGTCGTGCCCTACGGCGAGGAGCCGCCGGCCAAGTCGATCGGACACGAGCACACATTCCAGCGCGATCAACGCGATCGCGCGGAGATCTCGCGGTTGCTCTCCGCACTCGCCGATCAGGTCGGCTTCGCGCTTCGGCAAGAGCGGCGCCTCTGCCAGACGGTGCACCTCAAGATTCGCTGGTCCGACTGGACCACCATCACGCGGCAGACGACGCTGCGCGAGCCGATCGACTCGAGCGAGCGGATCTTTCGCCACGCGCTCCAGCTCTTCCAGCGCTTCGATCTTGGCGGCGAGGTGCGTCTGCTCGGGGTGAGCGTGTCGTCGCTGAGTGAACCCGACGTGCCGGCCATGACGCCCCTCTTCCCGCGCGATCAGTCGGTCGAGAAGATGGAGCAGGCGACCGATCGCCTGCGCGAACGCTACGGTTTTCAGGTGCTGCGGCGAGCGTCGGCGTTGCCGGGTAAAATGAGTCAATGATCTGGATCGGAACCTCGGGCTACAGCTTCAAGGACTGGGTCGGTCCCTTCTATCCCGCCGGCACGCGCTCGGACGAGATGCTCGAGTACTACGCACGGAGCTTCCCCTCGGTCGAGATCAACGCCACCTACTATCGATTGCCGCGCCCCGAGTCGTTTGCCGCGATGGCGCGACGGACGCCGCCCGGCTTCCGGTTCATGGTCAAGCTCCATC
>CAZZAH010000290.1:0-5959 GCA_964652115.1 uncultured bacterium
CGTTTCCGGTGCTCGACCGGATCGAGCGGCTCGGGATTCGGGACAAGCTCTCGCCGAGCGATGTGCTCATCCAGCTCGAGAACGAGTTCCCCGAGGCGACGCGCGCGACCTTGATCGGGTGGATCGAGCGCTTCTTCACGCTTTGGTGCCGCAATCAGTGGAAGCGCGAGCGGCTCGCGCCGGCGTTCCATCTGGATGACGAGAATCTCGACCCGAAAACCTGGTGCCGCTTCCCCATTCTCTCGGGCGGCTTCCAGCGCGAGCTGCGGGAGCTGCGCGGCGAGCGGTAACGAGCAGAAGTGGACGTGGCGGCGGCGGGGCCGACCGGCTACATTCTGCCGAGCTTGAGAGGCATCCCCGAACAAATCAGGCGCCGAGCGAAGGCGAGATTCTCCCCGCTCCTACTGTTGGTCCAGCTGGTGGCCGTCTTCGTTCTGGCCATCGGTCGGCCCGTGCGCGCGCAAGATGACGTCAGCCCGCTCGACGCGCCGATCGATGCCCCGGCCACCGCGCCCGCTCCCGCGCTCAGCCCCTTGGGTGAGCCGCTGCTCGAACGACCGGTCGACGGCGTCGGTTACGTCTTGGGTCCCGGCGATGTCCTCGCCTTGACCCTGCAAGGCACGATCAGCCGGAACGTCGAGCTGGTGGTGAGCCCGGAAGGCAAGGTGCTCATCCCGGGCGCGTCGGAGGTCAAGGTCGCGGGCTTGAACCTCGACGATGCGCGAACCGCGATCCGCACCGAGGTGGCGAAGGCCTTCCGCAACGTGCAGGTCTCGGTCACGCTGATTCGGTTGCGCCGCTTCACCGTCTACGTGCTCGGTCAGGTGATGAGCCCGGGGCAATACACCGCGAGCCCGGTCGATCGCGTGTCCGAGGCGATTCGGCTCGCCGGTGGCCTCATCGATCGCGTGCCTCTGCCCGGCGCCCGCACGCCGCCGAAGTTGGAGGAGCGAGGCTCCGAGCGCTCGATCACGCTCGTCCACCAGGACGGAACGAAGTCGCGCTGCGATCTCCTCCGCTTCCGTCGAACCGGTGATCTGGCGGCGAACCCGACGGTACGCGATGGCGACGTCATCATCGTCGACTACAAGCGCGAGGGCGTGCTCCTGAACGGCGAGGTGAACAGCCCCGGCTCGATCGAGTTCGTCGACGGCGACTCGCTCGGCTCCCTCATTGCGCTGGCCGGTGGGCTGACCGGGAAGGCGCTCCTCGACACGGTGGAGGTCGGCCGCTTCGATCCCGGTTCGCGTGAGCCTCGCGTGCTCTACCTCACGCAAGGCGGCACGATCGGCGCGAGACCGGAGGAAGCGGCCAGCGCGAACGAGTCGATCTTCAAATTTCAGATTCAGCCGCGCGACGCGATCTTGATCCGAACGAACCCGGAGTGGGACGTGCGCCACACGGTGCTGATCCAAGGTGAGGTCACCTATCCCGGCACCTACGTGGTCGACGAGTCGAAGAGCACGCTGAGCGATCTGATCGGACGCGCGGGCGGCTTCACCTCCGACGCGTCAATGCGCGAGGCCAAGCTGGTCCGCAAGGTCGACGAGTCGATCAAGGACGCCGAGTTCGAGCGCCTTCGCACCGTGCCTACCGCCGACATGAGCCCGACCGAGTACGAGTACTTCAAGATGCGCAGTCGCCAACGCCTCGGCCTGATGGCAGTCGACTTCGACGCCCTCTTCGGACGAAACGACGAGAGCCAGGACGTGCTTCTCCGCGACGGCGACGTCATCACCGTTCCGCCGAAGAAGACCTACGTCACGCTCTCCGGCCGCGTCGCCTTCCCCGGAAACCTCGAGTACGAACCGGGCCTGTCGGTCGACGATTACATCAAGCGCGCGGGCGGCTACTCGTGGAAGGCGGCGAAGGGGCGCACGGTCGTGATCCGCGCCGCGTCGGGCGAGTGGATTCCCAAGCGACGCGCGAACCGCATCGGTCCGGGCGACACGATTTGGGTGCCGGACAAGCCGGAGCGCGACTGGTACGCCATCTTCAAAGACTCGCTCTTGATCGTGTCCCAGCTGGCGACGGTCTACCTCGTGATCAAGAGCAGTTCGCAATGACGCAGGACCCGCAAGGCGCGGCGCGTCCCACGCAGGGGCGGCTGCCGATCGTCCCCTTCCTCGAGGTCTTGGCGCGCGCGCGACGCATGATTCTCTCGGTGGCGTTCGGCGCGGCGTTCGTCGCGGCCGCGGTCGGGCTCATCTCGCCCATCACCTACGAGTCGAGGTTGACCATCCTGCCGCCGGAGAGCAGCTCGCCCTTGGGTGGACTGGGAGGCGGCGGCCTCGAAGGCTCGCTCGCGATGCTGCAGTATGGCCTCACCAGCCTGCGCTCGGCCGATCTCTACGCCGACATGATTCGGAGCCGCTCGGTCTATCGTTACGCCATCGACAAGCTCGATCTTCTGCACGCCTTCCATCTCGCCAACCTCGACTCGCTGCGCGCCTACGAGTTCGCGTTCAATCAGCTCGTGACCGACGTGTCGGTGGAGACGGCGAACAATGGGCTGATCACGCTGACCACGCGCGCGCACACCGGCTTCTTTCCCGGCGCGGACGACAAGCTCGCGGCGAGGAAGCGCGCGGCCGATCTCGCGAACGTGCTCGCGCAGGGCTTGGACGTCGTCAACCGCGAGAAGAACACGAGCCAGGCGCGGCAGGCGCGCATCTATCTCGAGCAGCAGCTCGCGTTGACCGAGGATCGCCTCTCGAAGGCCGGCACCTCGCTCGCCGGATTTCAGACGCAGCACCTCGCGGTCAACCTCGACGAGCAGATGAAGGTCGGGATCGAGAATGCGGGCAAGCTCGAGGCCGATGTCATGGCGCGCGAGGTCGCACTCGGCGTCGCGCTTCGCTCGATGCAGCCGAGCAACCCTGAGGTGAAGCGGCTGACGAGCGAGGTCGAGGAGCTGCGGCGTCAGCTTCGGCGCATGCAGTCGGGCGGCGCGGGCGTCCCAGGCACGGATGACAGCGCGGAGAACAGCGCCGCGCTCGAACGCCTGCCCGAGCTCGCGCGGCAGTACGCGCTCCTCCTCCGCGAGGTGAAGCTGCAGGAGACGCTCTACGAGATGCTGACCGCGCAGCTCTACCAGACGCGGGTCAAGGAGACCGAGCAGGTCTCGGTCGTCCAGGTGCTCGACGAGGCGCGGATGCCGATCAGCAAGAAGGCGCCGATCCTCCGGAAGGTGACGCTCTTGGCCTTCGCGCTCGGGCTCGTCCTCGCGATGTTTCTCGCCTATGCGCGCGAGTGGTGGCGGCAGTACCCCTACGGCGCGGAGGATTCCCGGGCGCTGCGGGGGCTGCTCCGGCGGTGACCCCCGCCGCCCCGGCGTCCCCCCCGGCAACTCCGCTTGGCACCCGTCCCCGCCGGAATGCTACACTTATTCCACTCTAGCTGATGCCTCGACCCGGATCGGGCTCGGCGCAGGATGACCCGACCACGCGACGCGTGGCCTTTCCATGGAGACCCCACACGTGCACATGAACTCTGCTCGATCGTCGGCCTCTGGCCAATCGCTTCGCGTTCGCTTCTCGCTCGGGCTCGCCGCCGCGGCCTTGATCGGCTTCGTCGGCTTGAGCTTCGCCGCATCGATCACGCCGGTGAACGAGGCGTCGATCGCGCTGGTCGGTCAGCGTTGGGCAGAGCCCGATGCCTACAGCACATTCCGCGCGGACCTCAGCGCGCTCCGCCAGGAGCTGGCGAACGCGCCGCTCGTGCGGTCGAACGATCAGCGGCCGACGCCGGTGATCGATCTCCCGATGCCCGATGGTTCGATGGAGAGCTTCCGCGTTTATGAGGCTCCGGTCATGGCGGCCGAGCTTCAGGCGAAGTACCCCGAGATCCGCGCCTACGAGGTGAACGGGCTCGGCGACCGCGGCGCTTGGGGCCGCATCAGTGTCACGCCGCTCGGATTGCATGGCCTCATTTTCAAGCAGGGCGGAACGGTCTGGATCGATCCCTTCCAGGCGAACGACACCGCGAATCTGTCGGTCTGCTGGGGCCGCGACTACCATCGCGCGGCTTCGCTCGGCACGACCGAGATCCCGCCTTGCCAGACCTACGAGGATCCGCTGCAGGTCGAGGAGATCAACCAGCGTGTGCGGACGGCTGAGGCGCAGGGCGGCCTCACCACCGGCGATGAGCTTCGTACCTATCGCCTCGCCTGCGCGGCGACCGGCGAGTACACCGCGTTCCACGGCGGCACCGTTCCGCTCGGCATGGCCGCGATCGTGGTCGCGATCAACCGCGTGGTCGGCGTCTACATCATCGAGTACTCGGTCAGCATGGAGCTGGTCCCGAACAACGACCTGGTCGTCTACACCAACGGTGCCACCGATCCGTACACGAACAACAACGGCAGCACGATGCTCGGCCAGAACCAGTCGAACTTGAACGCCGTGATCGGGAACGCGAACTACGACATCGGGCACGTCTTCTCGACCGGCGGCGGCGGCATCGCGTCGCTCGGCTGCGTCTGCGTCAACGCGCGGAAGGCGCAGGGCGTGACCGGCCTCAACGTCCCGGTCGGCGACAACTTCTACATCGATTACGTCGCGCACGAAATGGGTCACCAGTTCGGCGCCACCCACTCGTTCAACAGCGTCAGCGGCTCCTGCGGCGGCGGCAACCGCACCGCGTCGACCGCTTACGAGATCGGCAGCGGCACGACGATCATGGCCTACGCCGGGATCTGCGGCGGCGACAACATCCAGCAGCACAGCGATGCCTATATGCACAATGTGAGCTTCGGCCAGATCCGCACCTACACCGAGACCGGTGCGGGCAACGGCTGCGCGGTCACCACGCTCACCGGCGATACGCCTCCGACCGTCGACGCGAACATCGGCGGCAACTTCACCATCCCGCTCAATACGCCGTTCGAGATCTCGGGCAGCGCCGACGACGTCGACCTGGATCCCTTGACCTACTGCTGGGAGGAGTACGACCTCGGACCGGCCGGAGTTTGGAACGCTCCCTCCGGCAACGCGCCGATTTTCCGTTCCTTCTTGCCGGTCACCGGCACCTCGCGCGTGCTGCCGCGCATCCAGGATGTGATCAACAACACGACGACGCGCGGAGAGATCAAGCCGAGCTACGCGCGGAATCTTCAGTTCCGTCTGACGGTGCGTGACGGTCGCGGCGGCGTGGCCTACGGCGCGGCCCAGCTGATCGCGGTCGCGGCAAACGGTCCCTTCGTCGTCACCTCGCCCAACACGACGGGGATCATCTGGAACGGCGGTTCGAGCCAGAACGTGACCTGGGACGTCGCCGGCACCAACGTGGCGCCGGTGAGTTGCGCCAACGTCGACATCTTCCTCTCGCTCGACGGCGGCTTCACCTACCCCGAGGTGCTCGCGACCAACGTGCCGAACGACGGCAGCGAGTCGGTCATCGTGCCGAACACGGCGACCACCCTGGCGCGCGTGAAGGTGAAGGGCGCGGGCAACATCTTCTTCGACATCTCGAACGCGAATTTCGAGATCACGAGCAATTCGTCGGACGCGCCGGATGCGGCACCGATCGTGTCGAACCAGATGATCCAGCGCATCCAGCCGAACCCGACCGGCGGCATCGCGCACGTCTTCTTCCGCCTGCCGGAAGCGGCGCCGGTTCGTCTGCAGGTCTTCTCGGCCTCGGGTCGCGTCATCGCGACCTTGGCCGACGGCACGCTCGAGGCGGGCGATCACTCGCGCTCGTGGGACGGCACGGATGAGGATCAGCGTCCGGTCCCGGCGGGCGTGTACTTCTATCGCCTCGAGGCGGGCACGCGGGTCGAGACGCAGCAGGTGGTGCGGATCAACTAACGCGTCGGCTGATCGTGCGAGCCTCGCGGCTCGTGTGAGCTTCACGCGGGGGAGCCGGGACGTTGGTCTCGCTCCCCCGCGTTCTTGTGTCCCGGCCGCTCGAGGGTCAAGATCGCCCGCGGAGGAACGGTGGGCGAGATAGGGATGGC
>CAZZAH010000291.1:0-5950 GCA_964652115.1 uncultured bacterium
CGCTCCTGGGCCGACACCGTCCGTCGGGAGAGCTACGACACGATCATCGATACCGAAGCTGAGGTGCGCGCGCTCGAGCAGTTGCGCGGCGCGCGCGAGGCGGGGTGAGGAAGGAGCGCGCGTGATTCGAGTCTGCGTCGCCGGCGCGACCGGCAAGGTGGGTCGTGGGCTCGTCGCCGCCATCGCGAAAGCGGAGGATCTCGAGCTCGTGGGCGCGATGTCGCGCGCCGCCGCCGGCCGTTCCGTGCTCGACGTCTTCGGCCTCGAGGAGCCAGACCTCAAACTTGCCTCGAGCATCGAGGACGCGCTCGCCTCGAACGCCGATGTCCTCGTCGACTACACGCACCCGGGCGTGGTGCGCGCGCATGTCGACGCGGCGCTCGCGCGCGGGATCCACGTCGTGATCGGCACCTCGGGACTTAGCGACGCGGACTATGGTGAGATCGATGCGGCGGCGCGAAAGGCCAAGGTCGGCGTGCTCGCGGCGGGCAACTTCGCCTTGACCGCGGTGCTCCTGCAGCACTTCGCGCTGATCGCCGCGCGTCACCTTCCGAGTTGGGAGGTGATCGACTACGCCACCGACAAGAAGCCCGACGCACCGAGCGGCACGGCGCGTGAGCTTGCGTTCAGGCTCGCGCAGGTCGGAAGCCCAGCGCCCGCGGTGCCGCTCTCCGAGACGCGCGGCCCGATCGAAGCGCGCGGCGCGACGCTCAACGGCACGCAGGTCCACTCGGTGCGCGTGCCCGGCTTCCTCATCGGCATCGAGGTGCTGCTCGGGCAGGGCGGCGAGCGTCTTTCGATTCGTCACGACGCGATCAACGCGGTCGATCCTTACGTCGAGGGAACGCTCCTCGCGCTCAGACGAGTGCAGAGCTTCGTCGGCTTGCGGCGCGGGCTCGATCAGGTGCTCGATCTCGGCGCGTAGCTACCACGATCGTTCGCGCGCTTCACCCAGCTCGGGATCGCTTCGCCAAGTCCCATGTTCACCTTCCCAGGTCACGAGCTCGCTCCGGATCCATGACCCGGCTTGCCAGCGGTCGAGCGTGAAGGCGCCGTGCGTGCCGTCGTTGGCCGACTGCAACACCCAGCGAAACACACCCTCTCGCCGGAGCTCATACTCGGTGCCGTCGTCCTCGCCTGGACGCTGCTCGAAGGTGATCTCCAAGGTCGGCGGATCGGATTGGCGGGAGAGTCGCCGCCACGACGCGAGCGGGGGTGCGACATGCCACTCGAGACGCGTGTAGCGTGCCATGCCGCCACCCACGGGGCCTGCGCCCCACAGATCGTCGAGTCTCCCGCTGCTGCCGTCGAGCGCGGTCGACATGGTGCTGAGCTCGCGGTCGACATCCTCGGTGGAGCCGCCACAGAAGCCGTTCCATACCCAGCGCCAGAGCAATCCGGCGCCGGAGCGCTCCATCGAGAAGGTCGAGGTGCAGGCAGGGAAGCCGCCGTTCCCCTCCGCGATCCATCGACCGCGGCCATCGGACGCGTATCTTTGCTGCGCGAAGCTCTGCAAGCGTTGCGCGATCGGTACGAGCTCGAGCTGAACGCGCTGCAGTTGTCCGCGCACGAGGCCTCGCGCCTCGAGCGCGATGTCGTTGGGGGTCGCGATGTGCGGCACGACCGCGATGATGGGCTTGGGCAGCGATGGCAAGGGAGGCGGCTGACCGGTTTCATCGTCGTTCGCGGGATTGTCGTCACCGCACGCGCAGGCGCCGGCGATTACGGCCAGAGCAATCAACCGTGTTTTGATCGAGGACTTCAGGCGTGTCGAGGACATCGGCCCTCCAGAGCCTGCGCGCGGCTCCGTCGCTCCGCACCCCGGTTGCGGAGAAGCGCGACGAGCATACCGGTGCGACGACGGCACAGCAATCGAAGCTCTATCCGCGGACGATTGAAAGCCTCGGTCGAACCTCGCCGGAGCGGCTATCGTACCGGGCGCGGGATGCGCCCAGCCATCCGCCAAGGACGAGCCGGGCGCGACGAGCGCTGAACGAGGAAGATCTGTGGGGAGGATGCGTGCGCTGTCGGATTCTGGGGCTGCTCTGGATCGCGTTCGCGATCGGTTTCGCGGAAGGTGCGGAGAAGCGGGACTTGCCGCCGCTCCCGCGCCCAACCCTCGCGGTCGAGGACACGATCCCGCCGCTCGTGGCCGAGCCGTATCCCGAGGTGCTGGTCAACGCGCCGCGCGCGACGCTCGAGGAGATCCTTCGCCGCGTGGCCGCGGGCGAGGCGCATCGGGATTCGCTCATGCAGGACGCCGCCTTCACCGCGCTCTTCCGCGTCGTCGGCCACGAAGGCAAGGGCGAGAAGGAGCACAGTTGGATCGCGTGGGACGCGGCGGCTCGCGTCTATCGCAAGCGACCCGACCTCGTGCGCGTGATCCTGCTGAAGAACCAGGCCTACGACGACAAGGGAAAGCCGAAGAAGGAATCCGACGTCAACGTCGAGTTCGATGCGGATCTCTCCGAGCGCTTCATCGCCTTCGCCTTCGACCCGGCGGTGAGCGAACGCTTCCGCTTCGACATCGAGGAGCGGTCGCTGGTGGGCGAGCATGTCGTCTATCGCATCGCCTTCGCGCCGCGCTCGGCGCTCGACCTTCTGCCGACGGGGCAGGTGTGGATCGACACCAACGACTTCGTGATCCTGCGCGAGGAGTTCTGGTATCGCGATCGATCACCGGCGCCGCTCTTCGTCGAGAAGATCGATTCGTGCGTGCTCGAGCGCACATTGGTCGACGATCGGTACTGGGTCCTCTCGCGGCTGCTCGTTCGACTGACGCTCTCCGATCCGGTGCACTTCCTCGGGAAGGTGTCGGGCGACAAGATCCCCAAGGTGTGTGACCTCGCCTTCCAGCAGAGCGACTGGATCATCAACGGCGGCATTCCCGACTCGCTCTTCACCGCGGGGAAGAAGCGATGAGCGGCGCTCGTAGGTTAGGCTTGCTTGTGCTGCTGCTGCTCTGCGCCACGCAGGCGCGGGCCGATGCGCTCCAGCAGTTCCTGCGCGGGATGTCCGACTCGACGAACGTCTACTTCGGTCCGACCTCCGTCGCCTTCGACACCACCGGCATCGACTCGCTGCTTCGCGTCGGCGGAGATCCCAAGCTGGGCAAGCGTTCCGCGTTCAAGCAGGGGCTGAGCTTTCTGCCGATCAGTACGTTCCATCGCGCGGAGGGGCACTCGCTCGGATTGGCGGCCACGCTTGGACGCCGGCAACTCGGCCAGCTCTCGCTCCGCGGATCGTACGGCCTTGCGAACGAGGAAGGTCGCTATCGCTTCGGGTGGAAGCGCGATCTCTGGCGTCGCTCGATGACCGGCGATCCCGAGGCGACCACGCGAGTGATTCTGTCACTGGGCTATGCGCGCGAGACCTTGCCGTTCGCGCCGGAGCACGCGCAGCCGTTCAGCAGCTCCTTCGGCGCCTTTGCCACGGGACGCGATCGACAGAGTGTGTACGAGAGTCGCGGCTTTACCGGTGAGCTCGCGCTGCAGACGCTCGGCTTCGCGGTCGGCGCCGGTTATCACGGAGCGCGCGATCAGTCGATGCCGCGCGCGACCCGCGCGACGCTGTGGGGACGCGACCGCAGCGTGCCCGAGGTCACACGAGCACGCGAGGAGAGCTACGACGAGGCGACGGGCTTCCTCCGGTATCGAGGGAAGGGCGGGCTCTATCGCGCGGGCGTGTTCGGCCGCTTTGCCGATCGGGATCGCTGGCGCGTCCGCGCGGCGGCCGCGCAGAAGCTTCTCCTCGGCGGCGGTTTCGACGCGCACTTCCAGGCGGAGGGCGGGCTCGCGGCTCGCGGGATTCCGCCACAGCTTCGCTTCGAGCTCGGAGGGCCGCTCGCCGTGCCGAGCCTCGGCTTCGGTGACGAGGCGGGAGATCGGCTGCTTCTCGGGAAGTGCGAACTGGTGCATGGCGTCGATCTGATGCGCGCATTGCACCTGCCGCATCCCGCCTACTTCGTCGTTCATCCGGCGATCTTCGTGCAGGCGGGAAGCACATGGCGTCGCGGCGAAGGACCGGGCGAGTGGTCTTCGCCACCGCGCGAATCGTGGCGCGGAGCGGCCGGCATCTCGCTCGTGCATCTGCCGGGCATCCCTTCACCCGCGAACCTCGTCCGCATGCAGATGGCCTGGCCGATCGGGCGTGAAAGCGGCTGCGCTCGTTTCTCGCTGGCGGTGAGCCGCTGGTTTGACGTGATCGACTAGCGGAAGGGGCTGCCGCGCTCGACCAGCTGCGCGTAGCTCAGTCCCGCGAAGGAGGTCGCGACCACCGCCTTTCGCCCGAACTCGTCGTAGGGGAAGGCGAGCACCCCGCGACGTCCGGCCGGCTCCGGCGTCAGAAGCTCCGTGCTCAGCGTGCCGAGCAACGCATCGAGCTTCGGCTCATCGAGGCAGGCACGCATCTCCGACAGGATGGCGACCATCGCGTTTGCCTTGGTGTCGTCCTGCGTGCCCGAGCGAAGCGCACCGGGCGAGCTCGCGAGCGTCGCGAGGAGCCCCTCGCTTCCGTTGATATACCAAGCGAAGGTCTGATCGATCGCGGCACGCAGCGCCTTGTCCTTCGTCGCGCCGCGCGTCCGGAGCAGGGCGTCGAGCACGTAGTAGAGATCGTGAAACTGGGTCGGCCGAACCGGCTCGCGATCGGTGCGGTCGTAGGCGTGAAGCCGCGGTCGCCCCGACGGCTCCCACTCCGCGAGGAGAGCGCGCGCCGTCGACTCGGCCTGCTTGAGGTAGCCGGCGTCATCGGTCGCGCGATAGAGCGTGATCAAGCAGGTGGCCTGCGTGGCGGTGGCGACCGAGTAGGCGCTGTCCTGCTCCTTGCCGCCGAAGAGGCCGTTCTTGTACAGGCCGTCGGGCAGTCGGTAACGCGAGGCGAAGGATTCGACGAATCGTCGCTGCGCGGCAATGTAGCGCCGCGCGACGGAATCGGGCGCGCTCTCCGCGGCCACGGAGAGGAGCGCCGCCGCCGCCGACAGATCGGCCACGTTCCGCGTTGTACAAGGTGACGGCGAAACTGTGAAAGGATCGCTTCCCACGCCGGTGGTCGGGTTATACGCGCTGGCGCAGAAGCCGCCGTCCGCTTCCTGCCGAAGAAGCAAGAAGTCGAGAGGTCGCCGCGCCGCCGCGAGGTAGCGCGGTTCGTCGAGCAGGCGGCCACCGAGCAAAAGGCAACGCGAGGCGAGCGCCGCTTCCCACCACGCGGCCGAGTCGTAATCGAAGAAGCCGGTCGAGAGCTGCTGCCGAAGCAGGTACTCGCAGACCTCACGTAGTCGGTCGCGGGGCGCGACCTGCTTCGCCGGCGCCGCAGTCGGGTCGATCGGCAGGCCGAGCGGGAAGAGCGATCGGATCGCCACCGGCGTGGTCCCGTCGATCGGGATGACCCGGACCTCGCGGATCGGTACGCGACGGCCGACATCGGCCATCCAGACGAGCTCGACCGGTGCGCCGCCGATCGGCACGTTCACCTCACCGGCGAGGGTTACACAGGTGTGCGCGGTGAGGCGAGTCGACGGCGCACCCGCCGCTTGCTCCACTCGCGCGTTGTTGAGCCAGAGCGTGAAGGGGCCGCTGAGCGAGTCGACGCCGCAGCACTCCGCCTCGACACGATAGCGCCCCGGCACCACGCCAAGCTCGAGACGCACGCATCGACCCTCGACCACGAGCGCGTCCTTGCCCGAAACGCTCACCGTCCTCGTTTTGAGGTCGAGCCCACGCCAGCGAAAGGCGCGGCCGGTCAGCTCCGGCGATTGGGACAATCCGTTCACACGCATGCGATCGGGCAGGCCGACGGTCAGCACCAACTCAGGCTGGGATGCGCCACGTGATGGTGTCGCGAGGCAGGTGGCGGCGAGGATGGCGATCAGCCCGGCAAGGAGCGCCGGATGCCGCGCGAAAGCGCGAGCCTTCCCGCGCGCGAGGCCGACCCTCGCGCGCGGAATCTCCGG
>CAZZAH010000292.1:0-5943 GCA_964652115.1 uncultured bacterium
GTTGGCGCTCGGTCGCGCGGCCCGATCACGACAGCTACGCGCTCGACATCCTGGGGCGCGTGCTCGGCTCGGGCGAAACCAGCCGCCTCTATCGTGGACTGGTCGAGAAGGGGCTCGCGACCGACGTGAGCGCGGGCAATCGTTCGTGGTTCAAGTATCCGTTCCTCTTCCAAACCTACGTCACCCTGGCGGAAGACGCCGATCCCGACTCGGCCGAGCGCGCGGTGTATGCCGAGGTCGAGCGCCTGCGTCATGAAGAGCCTTCCAAGGTGGAGCTCGATCGCGCGATCAAGCAGGCGACGGTCGAGACCCTCTTCGAGCGCGATGACATCACCTCGTTGATGTACTCGATCGGCGAAGCGGAGAGCGCGAGCGACTACCACTTCTACGAGACCTACCTCGACTCGCTGGCCGCGGTCACCCCGGAGCGGGTGCGCGCGGTGGCGGAGCAGTATCTGATCTCGAACGCGCGGACCGTCGGCTTCTACCTCCCGGATGGGCAAGTGGGCGGAAGTTGGACCGCGGATGCCGGCACCGGCTCCTCGCGGACCGGTCGCACCGAGAGCTTCAGCCCGACCGACGGTCGCGCTTGGCGCTTCGATCCGCTCGAGCTCGAGCGCGCCTCGCTGATCGGAATCGGCGAGACGGAGAGCCGGCCCACCAGCCGCTCAGCCACCATGAAGACCGAGATCCAATCGACGCGCGCCGGCATCGAGGGCGCTCAGTCGGCGCTGCCGACCAAGACCGTCTTGTCGAACGGCATCGGCCTGATCGTGCAGGAGAGCCACGAGAACCCGACGATCGCGCTCGAGGCTCGTCTGGTCGGCGGTCTCTTGACCGAGCCGGCGGGGAAGGAAGGGGTCGCCGCGCTCCTCGCGCAGACCTTGACCAAGGGGACGAAGAAGCATTCCGCCTCCGAGCTGGCCGAGCTTCTCGAGTCGAACGGCATCGCGCTCAGCTTCGACGCGTCGGCCGATCATCTCTCGGTGAGCGCTCGCTGCGTGGCGCAGGACTTCCCTCTGATGGTCGAGCTCTTGGGCGAGGTGCTGACCCAGGCGAGCTTCCCGCAGGAGCAGGTCGAGATCGCGCGCGGGCAGCTCATCTCCGCGCTCAAGGAGGAGCTCGAGGACACGGGCGAGATGTCGCGCCGTACCGCGCTCGCGAAGATCTACGGCGAGAACTCGCCCTACGCACGCTTCGCCGAAGGGACCGAGGAGAGCCTCGGCCAGATCACGCGCGAGGATCTCGAGCGGTATCGCGCCGATCTCCTCCAGGGGAGTCGCTGGACCCTCGCGGTCGTGGGCGACATCCAGACCTCGAAGGCGAAGGAGCTGATCGAGGGCTCGCTCAAGAGCGTGTCGACCGGCACGCCGCTCGCGATTACCCTGCCGGTGCCGAGCATTCCGAGCTCCGCCACCGAGCCGACGCGCGTCGAGATGGCGGACAAGTCGCAGACCGACGTCGTCTACATGGGCCCGGGCATCCTGCCGAACGATCCGTCGCGCGATGCGGTCTTCCTCGCGAACGTGATCCTGGGCGGCTCCTTCACCTCGCGGTTGAACGGCGAGCTTCGCGACAACCAGGGACTGACCTACGGCGCGGGCTCGCGGTTCAGCGATCGGCTCGGCTCGTCCTACTGGTCCGCGTCGCTCGGCGTGAATCCCGAGAACGTGCAGAAGGCGATCGACGGCGTGAAGAACGAGCTCGACAAGATCGTCACGCCGGGCGTCTCGGAGGAAGAGCTCAAGAAGGCGCAGGAGTACGCGGCCGGCTCGTTCCCGATGCGCCTCCAGTCGAAGGACGCGGTGGCGGACCTCCTGCTCTACGCCGATGCCTATGGGCTCGGGCTTGACTACATCTCGGGCTTCAGCACCCGCGTGCGCAAAGTTTCGCTGGCCGACGTGCAGGCGGCGGTGAAGCGCTTCGTCGATCCGAACAAGATGGTGGTGGTGGCCGCGGGCACCTTCGCGCAGCCGTGATCGCGAGGCACACGCTCGCATGCGTCTCGGCGTGCGCGCTCGCGTGGTCGCTGATGGGGAACGCTCGCGCCGATGAAGGACGTGTCGAGGGGACGATCCCGCCGGGCCTCGGCTCGACCCGGATCACCGGCGATGCGCTGCTCGATCAGGTCGAGTGGCTCTCGGCGCCGCTCTGGAAGGGGCGCGCGACCGGCACGACCGAGTGCGATTCGCTGGTGCGCGTGCTCGCCGATCGTCTTCGCACCGCGGGATGGAAGCCCGCCGTGGCCGACTCCTCCTACTTCAGCTTCTTTCCGCTGACGACCGGCGTGCGGGTCGAAGGCGAGATCGGGCTTCGGGACAACGACCACGGCTACACCTTCGGCGCGGACTACACGCCGATCGCCTGCTCGGGCAAGGGACACGCGCTCGCCGAGGTGGTCTTCGCGGGCTACGGCCTCTCCGCGCAGGAGCGCGGCTACGACGATTACGAGGCGATCACGGTGACGGGGAAGATCGTGCTCGCCTTCCTCGGTGAACCGGGGCAGTCGAGCGGACGTGGGCTGCTCGGCGCGGGCGCGAGCCCCTACGCGTCGCTCTTCCGCAAGGTGGAGACGGCGCGCTTGCACGGTGCGGCGGCGATCGTGCTCACCCCTCCGTCGAGCATGGAGACGCCGGCCGACTCCGCCTGGCGCATTCCCGCGGATGTGGCCGCGATCGATGCCGGTCTGCCGGCGCTCATGATCACCAAGCGCGTCGCCGCGTCGCTCGCCCAAGGCACCGACCTCGCGAAGCTCGAGCACGAGATCGATGCCGGGCTCAAGCCTCAGTCGCGCGAGCTCGTGGGCCGTCGCGCCGAGGTGCTCTCCTCCCTCCATCGCGAGGAAGGGGTGGGACGAAGCGCGGTCGCGATGCTGCCCGCGAGTGGATCGAGTGACGCTGGTGCCGGCGCGCTGCTTCTCCTCGCGACCGTGAGCGGCGGTGGGATGGGGCCAGACGGCGGGCACAAGAAACTTCAGCCGAGCGCGAACGACGACGCCTCCGCAGTCGCGGCGTGCCTCGAGATCGCGAAGGTGCTGCCGATGGTGCCGCGCGATCGGAAGGTCTACCTCGCGCTGATCAGCGGCCGCGAGCTGGGCAGCGCCGGGGCGCGCGCGCTCCGCGACAAGCTGCCGGATGTTTCGACCGTCGTGTTCCTTCACGCGCTCGGACGCGATGGGCGCACGCGGATCGAGAGCGAAAGCCCGGCGCTCCTCGAACGTGCGTCACGAGCGAACGACACCTTGCCGACGCCGGTCGTGCTCGACGCCGCTACGGCCCTCTCGAGCTGGGCCGAGGTGGTGCCCTTCCTCGGCCGTGAGGTCGAGGTGCTGGCGATCATCGGGCCGGGCGCGGCGGGGGACGGTGGCTCGGCCGACACCGCCGCGAGCCTCTCGCGCGAGGCCTTCACCGATCGCGTGCGCTTCGCCTTCGGCGTGGCGCAGACGCTCGCCCGAAGCGAGTAGGGGGAGCGGCGCCTAGCGCGCCGCCCCGTTCACGAGATCCTTCAGCCGCGCGAGCCGTGCTTCGCGCTCACGCACGAATCGCTCGATCCCCTTGAGCAGCCACTCGGGCGAGAGGTGCGCCTCCTCGATCACCTCGTCGAGCGTGCCGCCGGTGCGCCAACGATCGTCGAAGTCGGTCGTGATCGCGTACTCCGCCGCGACCTGGTGGGGCATCCAGTCCCACATCGTCCGCCGTCCGCGATTGGAGATGACGGTCGAGTCGAACCACTCCGCCTCGGTCATCACACGATCGCGCCACGCCGCGTCGGCCCGCTTCCAGAGCTGCGGCGAGATCGCGGCCACGATCTTGACGTTCAGCCCGCTCTTCTCGAGCTCGGGCAGGATCTTGATCGTGTTGGCGGTCGACATCGTGCCCGACACGATGATCGTGCCCGCGCGCGGCTTCCCCTTGGCGAAGTCGCGGATGATGTACGCGCCCTTGGCCGCGTCGAAGTGCGAGTCGATGCCGAGCGCCGCGCGATCGGGGATCGTCACCGGCGGACGCGTGAGGTGGAGCGCCACGATATGCGCGCCGGTCGCGAGCGCCGCCGCCAGCGTGACCGGCACCTCATTGAACTCCCACGGATGGAGATCGATCACGTGGCCATCGGGGAAGAGCTGCGTGACGTAGGGCTCGTAGATGCCGAAGTGCGTGCGGCTATCGTCTGCCGTCTCCGGCCCTGAGTGCCCCGCGACCCAGATTACCCTGCCGACCTGGATCTCGGTGTCCTGCACCAGCTGGCTGAAGAGGCGCATCGGTCCGTACTTCAGATAGCTGAACGAACCGTAGGTCGAGCACGCCGCGCCGAAGCCGTCCCAAGTGTCATACGGCTTCTCCGACAGGTTTACCGTCGCGATGCCGACCGCCATGCCTGAGTTGGTGAACTCGGTGATCTCCTGCGGCAGCACGGCGCCTTCGGGATTCTGTGTCCACTCGTACTTGCCCCAGCCCTTGGTCTCGCCGAAGTCGTCACCCAGGCCCGCGAGGCCGGTCGACTCCGCGAGGTCGGCCGAGAGCCCGAGGAAGAGGGGACGTCCGTACTTCTGCCGGCCCCACGCGTTGACCCACGAGCCCCACTTGATGAAGCCGCCGCGGTTCGGTTGCTTGTCGCCCGGCTTCGCCCACATCCCCGCGGGATAGTTGCGGAAGTCGGTCAGCTCGGGATCGAGCCACGGATTCTTCGACGTATCGATGCGGAAGCTCTTCGTGGTCGCCGGCACCGAGTCGCCGATGCGGATGAGCGTGCTGGTCATGTACTCGAGGAGCGCGTCGTCCTTGTGCATCACCTCGGCGACCTTCCGCAGATTCGTTTCGACCTGCTTCCGGAATTCGGCAGGATCGGCGGGCGCCGGTTGTCCGAAGCCCGCGAAGTCGACGCCGTAGCGCTCGGCGAAAACGCGCTTCGTCTCCCAGTAGAGCTCGTGGTTGGCCGGATGCGGGGAGCCGTGGCTCTTGTAGTCGTACTTGAGGTACTCGCGGCCCTTGCGCGTCTTGACGTAGCACATGCGCGGCGCGCGATCCGGATTCTTGCCGTGAAGGAGCTCGACCAAGGCCGCGCTCACCTGCTCGAAGTCGCTGCCGTTGTCGGCGCCGACCACGCGCCAGCCGTAGGGCTCGAACCAATCGCGCGGCGTGCCCGGCACCACGCTCGACGCGGCATGGCTATCGATGCCGAAGTCATTCCAGTCGACGACGTAGACGAGGTTGTTCAGGCCAAGTCCCCACGCCGAGTTCTTCACCTCGTGACTCGCGCCCGTGGTGAGGCCGCCTTCGCCCTCGAAGGCGTAGACGCGCACGTCGTTGAGGCCGGCGCGCATCAGCGACATCGCTTCGCCCGCGGCGGCAGGGCTTCCATGTCCCGAAGGACCGGTGTTGAACTTGAAGAAGAGGGTCTTTCCCTCCATCTCGGCGTGGCCCGGCAGTCCGTGTTGACGACGGAAGCGGAGCAAGTCCTCCCACAAAACCGCGCGATCCTCAGGGATGAAGTACTTGGGATCGCCGGTGCGGCGGTGCATCTCGCGGAAGGCCTCGTTCAAGACCGGAAGCGTCGCGTAGACGAGCGGCGCGGTGTGTCCCGCGACCAGGACGAAACGATCGGCGCAGCGCTTCTCGGGATGACGAATGTCCCAGCGCATGACGTCGCCCATGAGCGTGGTGACGAGCGCGTGCACCTTCGAGCGCGAGCCGCCGGGATGGCCGCTCTGCCTATAGTTCAACATCATGTCGATGTACTGATCGATGCAGTCCTTGATCTTCTCCCAGTGCGCGAAGTGTGTTTCGTTGGCGGCGTGAATCTGGGAGGCGCGTTCGGTCGTGAGGTTCACCACGGGACTACCCTTTCTCTCTCCTTCGGCCGCGTACGCGCTGAGACCTCAGGGTATGCGGGCGAAAACAGGCCTCGAAACAGGCCTCAATTCGGGCCTTCGGCAGAGTCGCACAG
>CAZZAH010000293.1:0-5936 GCA_964652115.1 uncultured bacterium
AGTGCCTCGAAAAAGGAGAGAAGATGAAGCGAACCCTACTGCTCGTCGCGGCTGTGATCGTGGCGCTTCTGCCCGCCACCGCGTGGGCGAAGCTGGCCGCCAATCACAATCAGACCCGCATCGCCCGCTAGCTCGATCGATCGAGCTCCCGCTGCAACCAGGCGCGAAGCAGGACCCACTCCCGCTTCGCGGTCGCGATCGAGATGCCGAGGGCGGACGCGGTCTCCTCGATCGTCATTCCGCCGAAGAAGCGGCACTCGACGAACCGCGCGTGCCGCGGATTGAGCTCGGCCAGAGCCTCGAGCGCCGCGTTGAGGTCCAGGATCTGCTCGGCCTGCGCAGCGGGAACACCGGCGGCGGCGGAGAGCGACACGGGTCGTGCTCCGCCGCCTCGCTTGATCCGCCCACGAGCGCGCGCGTAGCTCACCAAGATGTTTCGCATCGCTTGCGCCGCGAGCGCGAGAAACTGCGCGCGCGACTCCAGCTGAAGCCGTTCCGAACGGAAGAGCTTGAGGTAGGCCTCGTTCACCAGCGCGGTGGTGTCGAGCGTGTGGTCATCGCGCTCGAGCTTGAGCCGCTGGCGGGCGATCTGCTTGAGCTCGGCATGGACGAGCGGAATGAGGATACGTAGCGCCTCGCGATCCCCCTTCCCGAGGGCGATCAAGAGCTCTGTCGCGTCGCTTGGATCCATCAAAGCCCTCTACCCGATTGCCGATCGCTCGAGCCGCTCGCGAATCGCCGCCAATCTGCGGCCCCCTTCCGACCGCGGCGCGAGCTCGGCTCGACGCGCGACCTCCTGGGCCTCGAAAAGCACGCGATTCGCCGCTTGGAGATCGCCGCGCTCGAGCAGGAGCGCCGCGTGAGCGCAGAGGAGCCGCGCGAGCTCCGCGAGGTCGCCGACCGGCCGGAGGAGCGCGTCACTTTGCACGATCGCCGACTCCGCTTCGATCCACTTGCCTTGCTCGAGCTCGAGCTCGGCGAGGCGGCATTGCGTGATTCCTTCCAGGCGCCGATCGCCTGCCTCCCGATGGAGGTCGAGAGCGGCATGGTAAACGAGTAGTGCCTCGCCGGCGCGTCCCTCCTCGCAGCGAAGCATGCCGAGCTCGGTCAAGGTCATGCCTTCGAACGCTCGATCGCCCGACTCCCGGTGAATCGCGAGCGCGCGTTCGAGGTGGTCGTTGGCCGCGTCCAGCTCGCCGCGCTCCCGGTGAATGCCCCCCAGATCCGACAGCATGGCGCCCTCGAAGCGGCGGTGACCAAGCTCGCGCTGCACCGCGAGCGCCTCGCTGAAGCGGCCGAGCGCCGCGTCGAGCTCACCACCCGATTGATGGATCTTCCCTAGGTTGGCCAGGACGATCCCCTCGCTCTTTCGATTCCCTGAGGCGCGATGCAGCTCGAGCGCCGCTTGGAAGGCGCGCCGAGCCTCGACCATGTGGCCAGTTTCGAAGTTCACCATCCCGAGGTTGTTCAGAACGATCCCTTCCATGCGTCGATCGCCGATCTCGCGGGCGATCGCGACCGCGTCGGTCCAGTTCCGTTGCGCCTCTTCCACCTGCCCGTCGACTCGATTCAGCTCGCCGATCGCGCTCAGGACGAAGCCCTCCATCAGGCGATTGCCGAGCTCGCGGCTCAAGGCCAACGCGGTCTCGGCGTGCTCGCGCGCTTCCTTCATCTTCCCGTGGATGGTCAGCAAACGAATGAAGGTGTCACGCGCCTCCAGCTCGACCGCACGGTTTCCCGATGTTTGCGCGCGCGCGAGCGCCAACTCCACATGGCGCGTCGCCTCGGCGGTCTGTCCCGCGAACCGTTCCGAATTCGCCAGGGTCAGCAGGACCTGGACCTCATCCTCAGGAGAGAGAGGGACCGAGCGAAGGATCTCGGCGCCCAGCTCGACCGCGAGGGAGAAGGGGCCGGTGCGGGTGAGCAGGATCCGCAGCGTTAGGTAGGCGGAAGTCGCTACCGCGCCGTCGCCCCGCTCGATCGCGCGCCGGCAGGCCCGCACCAGGTTCGCGTGCTCCACTTCCAGCGCGTGCCACGGCTCTCCCGTTCCGCCTCCGTCACGCAACGCACGTCCCAGGGTGCGGCAGTGCCGCGTGAACCAGGCGCTGTGCCGATCTCGGACCGCATCCTCGCACTCCGCGCCGGATCCAGCTTGAACCTCGGCGAGCCGCATTCGCGCGTACTCGTGAAGGGTCGCCAGCATGCGGAAGCGAGGAGCGACCGCACCCGACCTCGACGTAGCGACCGCGCTCTGAAGGAGGCTCTTGTCGATCAGCGACTGCAGGAGTCCGATCACGCGAACGCCGTCGTTCGCTCCCTCGAACGCGAGGATCGCCTCGGCCGCTTCCATCGTGAAGCCCCCCTCGAACACGGCGCACTGCGAGAAGGCGGCGCGCTCGTAGCGGTCGAGCAGGTCCCACGAATCGTTGATCGTGCCGAGCAGCGTTTCGTGTCGCGCGGTCGCGCCTCCGGTCAGGAGGCTGAAGCGCTTCCGCATCTGCTCCACGATCTGCGTCACGCTCATCACGCGGATGCGCGCGGCGGCGAGCTCGATCGCGAGCGGCATGTAGTCCACCAGACGCACCAGCTCTTCCACCGCGCCGGCCTCGTTTCCGCCGCGGACGAAGTCGGGTCGGAGCCATTGCGCGCGCGTCTGAAAGAGGTCGACCGCGGCCTCGAGCGACAGCGAATCGATGCGCTGAACGAGCTCGTCCTCTCCGACCGTCAATTGCTCGCGGCTGGTGACCAGGAAGTGGGCCTCGCTCGCGCGCGCGAGCCAGGATCGCACGACCTCCGCCGCGATCGCGCCGACCCGCTCCGCGTTGTCGAGGACGAGGAGGCAGCGGCCGTGGCCCGCGATCGCGTGGGCCAGCTGCGCGACCGCGTTGCCGCGGCCGAGCTCCACCCCAAGCGCGCGCGCGACCGTCTGAACGATCGCGTTTCGATCTCGCGCCTCCTTCAGATCGCAGAACCAGATGCCGCCGGGCCATCGATCCAAGGAACGCCAGGCGTAGTGCACGGCGAGCCGCGTCTTGCCCATGCCGGCCGCGCCGACGAGCGTGACCAGGCGCGCGCCTGCCGCTTGCGCACGTTCGAGCTCGGCCAGGTCGGTCTCTCGTCCAACGAACGCGTCACGCTCGCGCGTGAGACCTCGATCGGTGGCGCGCGCGTCGTCACGCGCTTCCGGCCTCTCCGTCGGCAGGCGACCGGCCAGGGCATCGATCAGATCTTCCGCGCGCGCGAAGCGGCGCGAGGCATCGCGATCGAGGCAACGGAGAATCGCCTCCTCGCAGCGAGGGTCGAGCTCCGGGCGGAGCTCTCGAGGCGACGGGGGATCTTCCGTCAATCGACGAGCGGACGCCTCGCTCGCGGGCGCGCCGGCGAAGGGCAGGGCGCCGGTCACGATCTCGAAGAGCACCAGGCCGAGCGCGTAGATGTCGGCCGCCGGACCGACCGACTCACCGCGAAGCTGCTCCGGTGCCATGTAGGCCGGGGTACCGAAGAGATGGGCCGGCTCCGCGCTCGTCGACGCGTCCTCGCGCGCGTGCGCGATTCCGAAGTCGGTCACGACCGCGTGCTCGCCGTCCTCGCGCTCGACCAGGAGAATGTTCGCCGGCTTGAAGTCGCGATGGATCACCCCCGACCGATGCGCCGCGCCGAGCCCGGCGGCCATCTGCTCCGCCAATCTCTGAACGCGCGCGAGCTCGAAAGGACGCTCCTCCGCGAGGGCCTCCGCCAGCGTTCGACCCGGCAAGAGCTCCATGGTCAAAAACCAGATCGCCTCCTCGCCGTCCTGGTGAAGGCCGAGGTCGTACATGCGGCAGACATTGGGGTGCCAGACCGCGCGCGCGAGCATCCCCTCGAGCTGGAGACGCCGGCGCCCTTCGTCGGTGTCGCTCGCGTGGTGCAGGGTCTTGAGCGCGACCCGAATCGAGAGCTCCTGATCCCACGCCTCATAGACATCGCCCATCCCGCCCCGGCCGAGCAGTCGATCGATACGATATCGGCCCGACACGATCGATCCAGTTTCGAAGCGGATCGGCCCAGGTCCGCTGAGGAGATCCAGCCACATGCTCGGAGACGCCTGGGTCTCGTGGCCTTGAGCGCCGGCGGCAAGAAGCGAGAGAAGCTCCTCGAGCATCGCCGCGTCGTCGGCGCAGGCGGAGAGGGCGAAAGCGCGCTGCTCGCTCGCCGGTAACTTCATCGCTGAGTCGAAGAGGAGTTGCAGCCTTTGCCATTGCTCAGGGGTCATGGCCTCTCGAACCGCCGTGAGAGTTGATGTCGGACCTTGGTGAGGGAGAGCTCGCCGTGGACGCTCGACGAGGCGGGCACCAGTCTAGCACGGACTCAGATGGCGCCTGCCCTGCGCGGGGCGCGGAACGCGAGCATTCGAAAGGGCCGCGCCGCTTGGGGAAGCGGCACGGCCCGACCCAGGTCGCGTTTACGGCAGGTGATGGTTCATCGGCGAGAAGACGCCGTCGGGGTTTTCCTCGAAGACCCAGGCGTGGAGCAGCCAGAGCTGGAAGGTCTGGTTGGGATCCCAGACGTCGCTCGTCCCCTTGAACCCCTCGGGCGCGTCGTTTCTGACCGAAAGCGGGATCGCGTACTCCACCGCGACGAGGTGGATGTCGCTCGTATCGCCGGTGGTCGTGTTGTACACGAGGATTTCGGGCTTTTCGACCTCGAACGTCGCGTCGAGCAGCGACTGCTTCATGTAGTGACGCCCCATCATCGGCTTCACGACGTTGATGTCGACGTAGCCATCGGCTAACGCGGCGTCGAGGTTGTAGTACTTCTGGGTTGAGGCCTTCGCGTGTTCCAATTCCTGACGCGCCTCCGTCGGATAGGCGGGCGTCGTCGGCGCCTCGGGCTTGGTCGACTCATCTCCACATCCGCTCGCGGCCAGAACGATCAACAGTGCCGTCAGGGTCATTCCAGTGCGCTTCATTGCTTTCTCCTTCAGGACAGGCTAGGCCTGTCTTGGTTCTGAGTGATTAGGCTTGGTCGATTCCGACGGGTTCGAGGGGCGCTGAGGTCGGGGCCGGCGCGTCATCCCGCATCGTGATGGGGTCGTCGTTCACCACGACGAGGTCGCGGACCGGGAGGATCTCGTCGGCCGGCATTCCGACGCGTCGCGCGTGCTCGCGAAGCGCTTCGGGGCTCGTCGCCTGGTAGATGCACACGGTCCCGAGCCTCCCGCCTTCGTCTTCGATCACGTAGCTTCGGATCCACTTCACATCGTTGGGCATCTCCTCGAGGCCGACCCTCGACGAGACCGACGCGGACTTCTCGAGGTCGGCGGGACGGGGCCAAAACTTCCGGCGGGTGATCACAAAGGTCTGCATCGGGTTCTCCTTCGCTCCCACTCGGGAGCTCCGTTGCCGGGGTCCGCTATCCGAACCGCGGCGCCTCTCCGCGAAGCGCTGCACCGTGCCTCGTCCGCGATGGAGAGAATCTACGAAGCTCTTCGGAAGGAAGTCCTTACGGGCTCCTGAGGAAGTCCTTATGATCGCCCTATGCCCTGGCGATTCGATCCCTTCGAGCTCGATGAAGAGCGGCGTGAGCTGCGCTTGCGCGGTCGGGAGGTCGTGCTCGAGCCCTTGGTCTTCGACCTCCTCGTCGACCTCGTGCGTCATCGCGATCGAGTGGTGACGAAGGAAGAGTTGCTCGACCGAATCTGGCCGGACCAGATCGTGACCGAGAGCTCTTTGCAGCGTGCGATCAGCCTCGCGAGATCCGCGCTCCGCGCCCCTGAGCTCACCGATCCGATCCGCACCTTTCCACGTCGTGGCTATCGCTTCAGCGCGACGTTGGAGGAGGACGCGGCGGAGCCGGAGCGGACCTCCACCTTCGATCCTTCGGAGCCGCTGCCGCAGGCACGCCGCGCGTTCGAGCAGAGCCAATGGCAACCGGCGGTGGACGCGTTCTCCAACGCC
>CAZZAH010000294.1:0-5917 GCA_964652115.1 uncultured bacterium
CCCAGCATGCCGGAGGAGGAGTGTTGATGAGGAGGTTCATGCGGGTCGTTGGTCGTTCCAAGTCGAGTGAGGTGACCGCGCGGAGTGCGCGAGGGCTTCGAGTCTGGTGCGGCGTTCTGCTCGCGCTGGTCGTGCTCGCCACAAGCGTCGACGCGCAGACGGAGCCGAGCCTCTCCGCACCGCTCACGCTGCCCGAGCTGATTCGCATCGCGAAGGAAAGGAACCACGGGCTGGCGCAGGCGCGCGCCTCGATCGACCTCGCGCGGGGGAGCAACACCAGTGCGCACTCGGCCTATCTGCCCACCATCTCGGGCGACGCGGGCATCCAGCACAGTCACGATCGCAGCGACGGCCGGAGCGAGTTTCCGACCGTGATCGACAGCGTGCTGGTGCGCGCGGTGCAGGACGAGGAAGCAACCAGCACCAACGACGGGTACTCGATCGGCGTCCGAGGCACCTTGCCCTTGGTCAACGTTCCAGGGTGGATGCGGCAGCGCGGCGCACGCGAAAGGCTCCTCGCGAGTGAGCACTCCTTCGAGACGGTGGAAGACGAGCTCGTCTACAGCGTCTCCGCGCAATACTACGAGATGCTTCGCGCGCAGGAGCTGCGCCAGGTCGCGGACGAAGCCTTCACGCTCACCGGCGAGCAATTCGAGCGCTCGCAGGCGCTCTACGAACTCGGTTCGGTGGCGAAGACCGACGTGCTGCAAGCGCAGGTGAGCCGCGCCGCGGCCGAGCGCGATCGCATCGCCTCGGCCAACCGTGTGGAGCAAGAGCGCGCGCGACTGGCGGTCCTCCTCGCGCTTCCGGTCGACAGTCCGATCCAGGTCGCCGATCCGGGCGAGGTGGTGATGCCCGATACCACGAGCGATGAGTCGAATCTGATCGCCCAGGCGATGGATGCTCGGCCCGACGTCAAGCGCGCGCGGGTGGAGCTGGCCGCGAGCGAGTACGACACCAAGGCGGCCAAGTGGTCGCGCTATCCGTCGCTGGACCTGAGCGCGAGCTTCCGCAAGAGCAAGTCGGATGGCGATCGCGAGACCATGAGCCAGATCATCTCGCCCCGTCGGTTCGTCCCCGATACGACCAACGTCTCCTCGAAGCCGGGCCAGACCACCTGGGACGTGGGCCTGGGCCTAAGCGTGCCGATCTTCGACGGCCTCATCACCAAGGGCAACATTCAGCAGGCGACCGCCAATCAAGTCATCAAGGCGCGCGCCTACGAACAGGCGAAGCTCGACGCGGCGCTCGAGGTGCGGCAGAGTCTGATCGCGATCAAGAACGCGACCGAGGAGATTCGCTCCGCGCGCGAAGGGGTGAGCCTGGCGGAGGAAAGCGTCCGTCTGCAGCGCGCACTTTACGAGAGCGGCGGCGGCACCATCCTCCAATGGAACAACGCGCAGGTCGAGCTGACCAAGGCGCGCGTGTCTCTGGTCGAGGCGGAGGTCAATCTACGCCTGGCCGAAGCGAGCCTCGAGAAGGCGCTCGGCTCCGACCAATAGCTCGAGTTCACGTCGCGCGGCACAGCAAGCGAGGGGGAGATCGATGAAGAGGGGACAGGCCGTCCTCCTGGGATCGTTGGCGGTTCTGCTGGTCGGTGGGTTCGTCTTCGTCTCGGCCACTCGCGGAAAGCAGCGGGGCGGCAAGGAGGTTCGCTCCGAGGCGATCGACCGACGAAAGATCGAATCGTGGGTGCGGGCGCCCGGCGAGATTCGGCCGGCGCGTCTGGTCGAGATCTCTTCGAACGTCATGGGTCGGGTCGAGGAGATCCGCATCGTCGAGGGGGACCGCGTCAAGCGTGGCGACCTCCTGCTACGGCTCGATGATGAGCGCTATCGATCGGCCTCGGCGCAGATCCGTGCGCGGCTCGACGCGGCGCAGGCCAACCTCGCGGTGGCGAAGGCGACCTCCGATCTTTCGCGGCAGACGCTGGCGCGGAAGCAGCGCCTCGCCGACGAGCACTTGATCTCGCCCGAGGATCTCGATCAATCGAAGACCCAAGCGACGATCGACTCCGGTCGCTACGACGCCGCGAGCGAAGACGTCCGTAGCCTTCAGGCCTCGCTGGCGGAGGCGGAGAAGGATCTTCGCGAGACCACCTTCATCGCGCCGATGGACGGCATCGTGACCGCGCTCAACATCGAGCGTGGGGAGAACGTGGTCACCGGCACGATGAACAACGCCGGCACCGTCATCCTCACCTTGGCCGACCTCGACACCATGCTGGTCGAGTCCGAGGTCGACGAGACCGATGTGGTGCGCTTGACGCCGGGCCAATCGACCAAGATCACGGTCGACGCGCTCGCCGACACGACCCTCACCGGCAGCGTGCTCACGATCGGGCAGTCGGGCCGCCGCAACGCCGGCAGCGGCCAGAGTCAGGGCATCAGCTTCGAGGTCAAGGTCAAGATCGATCGGCCCTCCCCCGCGCTCCGGCCCGGCATGACCGCCGACATCGAGGTGCTCTCGGGCGTGCGTGACAGCGTGCTCGCGGTGCCGATTCAAGCGCTCGTCGCTTACCCTGAGCCGGTGGTCGAACGCTGGGAAGCACGCCGTGCCCGCTCGAACGGAAAGCCAGGCGGGAAGGCGGAGAAGGAAGAGGAGCTCGCGCCCGCCGACACCGCCGGCAAGCGGGTCAAGATGGTCGAAGGTTTCTTCCTCGACAAAGCCGGTAAGGCCCGCTTCGTTCGCGCCGAGCTCGGACTTCGCGGCGACACTCACGTCGAGGTCGCGGCCGAGGCGACCACCGGCGACAAGGTCATCGTCGGGCCCTATCGCACGCTGCGCACCCTTCGCGATGGCGACATGGTCAAGCCGGAGAAGAAGAAGTCGTCGGGACCTAAGTCGAACGGGAAGTCATGAGCACGCGCGACGACGCGCTCCTCCTGATGGAGAGCATCTCCAAGATCTACCGCGTAGGTCAGGAGGAGGTGCATGCGCTCCGCGAGGTGTCGCTCACCATCGGGCGGAACGAGTACGTCGCCATCATGGGGCCGTCCGGCTCGGGCAAGTCGACCTTGATGAACCTGATCGGCTGCCTCGATACGCCGAGCGAGGGGCGCTACTTCCTCGCCGGCCGCGCGGTGCAGGACCTCGACGAGGACGCGCTGGCGATGATTCGAAATCGAGAGATCGGTTTCGTCTTTCAGACCTTCAATCTCCTCGCGCGCTCGTCCGCGGCCGGCAATGTCGAGCTCCCGCTGATCTATCGCGGCGTCCCGGCGGACGAGCGTCGTGAACGCGTGCGTGCCGCGCTGGCCCGCGTCGGATTGACCGACCGCGCGAAGCATCGACCGAACCAACTCTCCGGCGGACAGCGGCAGCGGGTCGCCATCGCGCGTGCAATGGTCACCGAGCCGAGCTTGATCCTGGCCGATGAGCCGACCGGTAACCTCGACAGCGCGACGGGGGAGGAGATCCTCCGTTCCTTCGCAGAGATTCACGGCGCCGGCAACACCATCGTCCTGGTGACGCACGAGGAGGACGTCGCGCGTCACGCGCAGCGGATCCTCCGCCTCAGGGACGGCCGCATCGAATCGGACTCGCGGACCCGCTGAGCCGGCGATGCAGCTCCGAGAATCGGTTCGACTCGCCCTCTCGACCCTGTGGTCGAATCGACTGCGCTCCTTCCTGACCGTGATCGGGAACGTGGTCGCGGTGCTCTCGGTCGTGATGGTGGTGTCGGTCATCCGCGGCCTCGATCTCTTCGTCGCGGACAAGATCCTCTCTACCGGGGCCGACGTCTTCTCGCTGACCAAGATCGGGTTCGTGACCGACTACGAGACCTACCTCAAGGAGCTCGAGCGACCCGACATCAAGCTGGGCGACGCCGCGTATCTATCCACGGTCTTGAGTCAGTCGGACGTGGTCGTTCCGCGAATCGACCGACAGCTCTCGGTGCGACTCGGATCCAAGTCGACCGGGTCGGCGCCGATCGCCGGGGTGGGCGCGGGCTACGCGCTCGTGTCGGACATCCCCCTCGCCTCGGGCCGTCATCTCGAGGAGGCCGATGTGAGCGGCCACGACGCGGTCGCGGTCATCGGCGACGGCATCCGCGAGAAGCTCTTCTTGGAGATGGATCCGCTCGGCCAATCGCTGCGAGTAGGCAACCGCACCTACCGCGTCGTCGGCGTCGTGTCGAAGCGAGGCGGCGGCCTCGGCCCCTCACGCGATGACCAGATCTTCGTGCCGATCACGACGCTGCGGCAGCAGACGGGCGCGCGCGGCTCGGTCGACATCTACATTCGCGCGCGTTCGCACGAGGTCTTGGAGGAAGCGAAGGAGGAGGCGAGCCTGCAGCTCAAGATTCGCCGCGGCCATCGGCCCTGGGACCCACCCGACTTCGACCTCATGACCGACGAGCAGATCTACAAACTCTATGAAAGCGCGTCGCGCGGCATCTACGGGCTCCTCATCGGCGTGGTGTCGCTCAGTCTTCTGATCGGCGGAATCGTGATCATGAACATCATGCTCGTGGCCGTGACCGAGCGGACGCGCGAGATCGGAATTCGGAAGGCGATCGGCGCGCGACGGCGCGACATCGTGGCCCAGTTCCTGGTCGAGGCGGTGGTGCTCGCTTTCGTCGGCGGATTGCTCGGCGTCGGGCTCGGTGTCGTCGGCTCGCTCGCGGTGCGCGGGTTGACCCCGCTGCCCGCCTCGGTCGAGCTCTGGTCGGTGGTCATCGGGCTCGTGCTCGCGTCCTCGGTCGGCCTCTTCTTCGGCATCTATCCGGCGCATCGCGCGAGTGAGCTCGCGCCGATCGAAGCGCTGCGGGCGGAGAGCTAGAGATGCCCCGCGTCGGCCGGCGAAGCTCCATCGCGCTCGAGAACATCCGCATGGCGCTCGACGCGCTGCTCTCGACCAAGCTGCGCTCGTTCCTCACGCTGCTCGGCATCTTGATCGGCGTGGCCACGGTGATCGCGATGATCACCATCGTCACCGGACTGGGAAACTCGATGCGTCGGCAGGTGGCTTCTCTCGGCTCGGGCGTCCTCTACGTCACGAAGCATCAGCCCGGCGTCCACTTCGACGACTCCGACTCGCGCGCGCGGAAGGACCTGCTGCTCGTCGACGCCGAGGCGATCGGGGAATACTGCGCTTCGGTCGCGGCCGCGTCCGGAGAGCTCCAGGTTCCGGGACGTGTGGGGTGGGGAGGCGTCAAGACCTCGACCATCGGCATCACCGGCGTTACCGATGCCTTCTCCGACGCAAACTCTTGGGAGGTGGTCGAGGGCCGCATGTTCACGAAGGAAGAGGTTCGCCATCGAGCGCCGGTCTGCGTGTTGGGGCGCGGCCCGGTCGATGTCCTCTTTCCACAGGGCGGTGCGCTGGGGCAGTGGGTCGAGATCGAGGGACGTCGATACCAGGTGGTCGGCATCCTCGAAGAACGTGGCAAGTTTCTCGGACAGAATCAGGATGATCTTGCAGTCGTGCCGCTGCCGATCCTCGCCGGCCAGTACGGATACGGGCGCTCCATCGACTACATCGTCGTGCGGCCGCTCGGACCCGAGGTCACCGAGGCCGCGCGCGATGAGGTGACCGAGCTCCTCCGCCGACGTCGCGGCGTGGCGGCAAGCCAGGAGAATGACTTCGGGATCACCACGCAGGAGGACCTGCTCGACCTCTATCACCAGATCACGGGCGCCTTCTTCCTCGTCACGCTCGTGATCTCCTCGATCGGTCTTTTGGTCGGCGGGATCGGCGTCATGAACATGATGTTGATTTCCGTCAAGGAAAGAACACGCGAGATCGGGGTGAGGGCGGCTCTGGGAGCCCGGCGGGCCGACATCCTCGGGCAGTTCTTGGTTGAGGCGGTGACCCTGACGATCGTCGGAGGTTTGCTTGGGCTTGGGCTTGGATGGCTCCTCGCCTGGGGGATCCGATTGGCGTTCAAAGTCCCCTTGGCCCTTAGCGTTGG
>CAZZAH010000295.1:0-5890 GCA_964652115.1 uncultured bacterium
GCGACCGGTCTGAAAGGAGATTCATGTTTCCGGGAATCCAAGAACTGCTGCTCGTCAAGCTGCCTGCCTTCCTCTTCGTGCTCGGGCTGGTGGTGACGATCCACGAGCTCGGTCACTTCCTCGCGGCCAAGGCGGTCGGCATTCGGGTCGAGCAGTTTTCCATCGGCTATCCGCCGCGTCTGTGGGGGAAGCGGATCGGCGACACCGACTATTGCCTCTCGCTCATCCCGCTAGGCGGCTACGTCAAGATGGCGGGCATGATCGACGAAAGCCTGGAGCATCCGGACAAAATCACCGGCGCCCCCGATGAATTCATGTCGAAGAAGACCTGGCAGAAGATGCTCGTGATCTCGGCCGGTGTGATCATGAACTTCCTTCTAGCGGTCGGGATCTACACCGCGGTGACCCTCTCCGAGGGCGTGCCCGAGACGCGCGAGCCGATCGTCGAGTCGGTCAACTCGGGCTTCCCGGCGGAAGCCGCGGGCCTCAAGTCGGGTGACCGCATTCTCGAGGTGGGCGGTACCGCGGTCACGACCTGGACCGCGATGGTCGAGGTGATCCACTCCAACGCGGAGAAGCCGATCCTGATCAAGTGGGAGCGCGACGGCCAGCCGATGCAGGCCGAGATCACCCCGAAGAAGGACAAGACCCTGGTCGACGGCGAGATCGCGGAGGTCGGCCTGATCGGCGTCGCGCCGCACATCACCTACGCCAAGGTCGGGCCTGGTCGCGCCTTCGTCGAAGGATGGAAGCTCCTCGGCGCCAACCTCAAGATGGGCTTCGGCACGATCAAGATGCTCTTCACCGGCAAGGCCGGGGTGAAGGACTTAGGCGGTCCGGTCAAGATCGCCGAGTGGTCGGGGCAAGCGGCCAAGGCCGGCTTCGTCGCGCTGATCCTCTTCGCCGCCTTCATCAGCATCAACATCGGGATGCTGAACATCCTGCCCTTCCCGGTGCTGGACGGCGGGCACCTCGCGATGGTGCTGGTCGAAGCGGTCGCTCGAAGGCCGATCTCGACCAAGGTGAAGCTCGGGATCCAGCAGGTCGGCATGCTGCTCTTGCTCGCGCTCATCGTCGTGATCACCTTCAACGATCTCGGCGGGCAGAAGCTGATCAGCAACATCAAGCAGATGTTCTAAGCGCGTGGCCCCGTCACTCGCCGGGATCGCGCGCCCTCCGCGGCTTTCTCTCGCGAATCTACCGACGCGAGTCCAGCCGCTCGATCGCGTGCTCGTCGGTGGCCCGCCGCTCTTCGTCAAGCGCGACGACGAGACCGGCTCCGACCTCACCGGCAACAAGGTGAGGAAGCTCGAGTACCTCCTGGCCGAAGCGGAGCACGAAGGCGCGGACGTGATCGTGACCTGCGGCGGCGTGCAATCGAATCACTGCCGCGCCACCGCGATCGCGGCGCGAAGACTCGGGCTCGAAAGCCTGCTCTTCCTTCGCGGCGAGGAGCCGCCCGAGCGCGACGGCAACCTTCTCCTCGATGCGATGGTCGGCGCCGAGCTGCGCTTCATCACCCCCGAAGCCTACGCGCGACGAAGAGTCGTGATGTCCGAAGCGGCCGATCAGCTGCGCGCCGCCGGACGAAGGCCCTACGTCATCCCCGAAGGCGGATCGAACGCACTTGGCAGCTTCGGATACGTGTCGCTCTTCGAGGAGCTCCGCGCGCAGGCGGGGTCGGGGCCTTGGCCCTGGCGTCATCTCGTCTGCGCCGTCGGCTCGGGCGGGACCCTCGCCGGCCTCCTCATCGGGCGCGCGCTCACCCGTGTCGACCTCGAGATCTGGGGCGTCAACGTGTGCGACTCGGCCGCCTACTTCCAAGCGCGGGTGCTCGAGATCGAGCGGGAGTTTCGAGACCGATTCCTCGCCCCGAACGTGGGGCCGCTCTTCGACACGAAAGACATCCGCATCCTGGAGGGCTATAAAGGCCCGGCCTATGCCGTTCCCTTCGCGGAGGAGCTCGAGACGATCCGCCTGGTCGCCCGCCGCGAGGGGCTCCTCCTGGATCCGGTCTATACCGGCAAGGCGTTTCACGGCCTGCTCGAAGAGGCCAAGCGCGGCCGCTTCGGGAGCGATGGGGTCCTCTTTCTGCACACCGGCGGCGCCTTCAGCCTCTTCCCCTACAAGCACGAGCTCCTGGCCTCGCTCCCGGGGCCGAGTAGCTAGCTCTCAAGAATCGCGCTCGCGCGCTCGATAGGGCTCTAGGGCCCGAACGTCCTTCGAGCCCCCGAAAGAGGAGCGAATGCCTGTGAACCAGATTGCCCTCACGCAGAAGACTTCGGCCGTGGGCGCCTGGGCTCGGTTCTTGCGCCGCCGGCACTACATCGTGAATCGCGCGCTCCAGCTTCAGCTCGTGGCGATGTCGGTCGGGCAGATGCTCTTCTTCGGCACCGTGCTGTCGACCGGACTTTTCTTGCCGCTCGCCATTCAGCTCCTGGGCGGACCGATCGACTCGCCGGTGACCGAACGCGCCGCGGCCTACTTTCTGAATCTCCACTCGACCTTCTGGTGGGCGGCGGTCCTCGCTTTCCTCGTCGTCTTCCTGCACGCGGTCTACACCTCGCACCGGCTGGCCGGGCCGCTCTATCGCTTTCGCGTGGCGATCGAGACGTTGAACGAAGGACGCGTGCCGCGGGCGGTTAACCTCCGGAACGGAGACTTCCTTCAGCCCGAGGCGGTGGTGCTGAACACGCACTTGGAGCAGTCACGACTGACCGCGATCGAGTCACGCGCCCTCGACGCGGAGCTCGAGACGAGCCTCGGCCGGCTCCTCGCTCAACGCCCTCGGACCGACAACGTGGAGCTTCAAGAGTCGATCGACGCTCTGCTCGCGCTTCGCCCACGACTCAAGGCCATCCTGACCCGCATCACCCCCGAGACGTGAGCTGAGCGATGAGCGAGTGCAGGCTTAGGGCCGACGAGCGGCCCGAGTATTCCGATCTCCCGACCCGCGCGGGGATCACGCTGATCGAGATCATCCTCGCGCTCACCGTCATGGCCCTCTTGGCCACGGTGGGCCTGATCGGCTATCGCGCCTCGCTCGAGCGCGCGCGCACCGCGCAGGCGATCGGAGATCTGGTGCGGATCGATGCGTCGGTGAGGGACTTCAGCGCGGTCAATGATCGCTTGCCGACGTCGCTCGACGAGATCGACATGGGGGGCCTGCTCGATCCCTGGCAGCGCCCCTTCGAATATCGAGTGGTCGACGGCGGGCAAGGGAATCGCCTCGATCACGCCAACGAGCCGCTCAACTCCGACTTCGACCTCTTCAGCCTCGGCCCCGACGGCGTGACGAACGTGTGGGTGATGGAAGAGAAGGGGCTCGACGATGTCGTGCGCGCACACGACGGCGAGCACTTCGGGATCGCCGAGACCTTCTGATCGCGCGACGGTCCCCGGTTCAGCCTGGCCCCGCGCCGCGAGCCGCGCTCAACACCTCACGATGAAGCGGCACCGCGGTCCGCAGCGAATCTCGGAAGCGGGCCGGCGCGTGCGTTTCGAGCTCGCGCAACAGCCGCTCCGCCTCGGCCAGCGTCTCCGCGCCGCCGCCCGCTTGCCAAAGTAGGTAGCTCGCCTCCATCCGATCGGGGAGCGGGAGTGCGTTTCCGTGCTCGGCGAAGGTCGACCGCGCCGCCGCCAGATGTTCCTCGCGCGAGGCGGCGTCCTCTTCCGGATGCCGCGCCAATCGCAGCGCGGCGCGGATCACGATCGGCCATGCGCTCGCCTCACGGCCGACGCTGAGCGCGCGCTTCGATAGCCCCGCGTCCGCGAGCAGCGAGCCGAGCGACGCGCAGGCCGAGGCGATCCCGACCTCGTGCTCGGTGCGCTCGTAGAGGGCGAGGGCCTCGCGGTAGCACTCCTCCGCTCGCGCGAGGTCGCCTTCCGCCTCCGCCACTTGGCCCAGGCCGAAGATGCCGTCCGCTTCCACCCTCGGATCCTTCGCCTCGCGGCCGGCGGCGAGGGCGAGCTCGAATTCCGCGCGTGCCTCGGGCCAAGCACCAAGCAGCGAGTAGGTCGAGCCGAGGGTCTCGTGCGCGCTCGACTCTCCCCGCCGGTAGCCCGCCTCGCGGAGGAGGAGAATCGCGCGATCCGACTGGTCGATCGCCTCGGTCAATCGGCCGAGCGCACGCAAGCCGGCGGCCCAGTTTCCACGAGCCGTGCCCTGGCCTCGCCGAAAGCCGAGCTGTCTCGCGAGCTCGAGGGCCTGCTCTTGATAGGCACAGGCCATCTCGTATTGCCCTTCCGCGTCCTCCAAGACTCCGAGATTGCCGACGGCCAGCGATTCGACCAGGGGAGCGTGGATCTGTCGTGCGAGGGCGAGCGACTGCTCGAAGCTGCGTCGTGCCGCCGCCGTCTTCCCCTGCGAGGCGAGAGCGATGCCGAGGTGTCCGTAAGCGGTCGCGACGCTGAGCTGCTGCCCTCGCTTCTGCGCCAGCGCGAGCGTGCGTTCGTAGGCGCGCCGGGCATCCTCGAAGCGGCCTCGGCCGAGGAAGAGCGTGCCGAGGTTCACCTCGGCGTATTGCTGAATCGCGAGGTCGCCCGCCTCCTCCCCGAGACGCAGGGCCGCTTCGAGCAGTGTCTGGGCCTCGTCGATTCGGGAGCGACGCATGCAAAGCTCGCCGTAAAGCGCATGGGCCTCGGCGCGCGCATAGAGATCGCCGCTCGATTCGGCGACGCGGAAGTGCTCGCGGAGTGTCGCCTCCTCCTCCTCGATCCGGCCTTGGAGCGCCAAGCACCGTGCGTTGAGCGCGAGGACATCGGTGCGCCGGCGTCCTTCCAACAGCCCTTCGCGCGCCAGGGCAAGGTCCCCGAGTCGGACGCCCGCGTCCTGCTGAAAGCTCCGCTCGAGGTGCTCGAGCGCCGGACGCAGGTAGGGGAGCGACTCGACTCCCTTGCCGCCGCGAAGGTAGTGCTCCGCGAGGAAGACGGCGATCGAGCCCGTGACCTCTCCGCTTGTCCTTCCACCCGCGCGCTCGCGCTCCTCCACCGCGCCGGCGAGCGCGCCGTGGTACTGCTCGCGCAGCGGCGCGAAGAGGCCTTGGTAGAGCGCCTGCTGCGCCTCGTGGTGATCGAAGACATAGCCGCGCCCGGTCGAGCGCACGAGTCGATGGCGCCGCTCCAGGCCGGCGAAGCGGCGGAGAACCGGCAGGCTCGCTTGTCCGAGAGCCGCGCCCACCAACTCAGGGTCGAACTCGAATCCGAGGCACGAGGCGACGTCGAGGAGTTCCTGATCCTCATCGGCGAGGGCGGCGAAGCGCGCTTGGATCAACCGCTGGACGGTGCCCGGCGTGCCGAGCGCCTGGAGCTTCCGCCGCGCCTGCTCCGAAGATGCGTCACGCAGGCGGCCGTGCGCTTCGAGCTCGCGCAGGTACTCGAAGAGAAAGAGCGGGTTGCCGTCCGATCGCGTGGCGAGGCCGACGCTCAGCTCCTCCGCCAGCGGCGCGGAGGCGAGCGCTTCGGTCAAGACGCCGCGCACCTCGTCGGAGCTCAACCGCTCGAGGTTGATCTCGGCCGTATGCTCCAACCGAAGCAGATTCGCGGTCCAGTCCGCAGGAAGCGTCGGTCGCGTGGTGCCGAGGAGAAGCACGCGCTCCGCGGGAACGGCCTGCGCGAGCGCGGCGAAGAGCGCGCGTCCCTCCTCCGGCGCGAAGTGGAGGTCATCGATCCAGATGACCGTCGGTCGCGCGGCGGCGATCGCGCGCGTCAGCTCGACCAACGCCCGCTGCAGGAGATCCCGCGACGATCGATCCCCCTCCGCGCGCGCCGCTTGTCCTGAAAGCATCGAGAGAAGCGGCGCGATCAAGAGGGGCGCGTCGCTCAGGTAATCGTGGAGCGCGCCTTCCAAGTCCTCCTCGCCGAGAAAGCTTCGATAGGCGCTGAGGAAAGC
>CAZZAH010000296.1:0-2085 GCA_964652115.1 uncultured bacterium
CGACGATCGCGCAGTCGGAAGCGGCATACCAACGCCTCAGCTCCCCATGCTGATCCAGCAGCAGCACGCGATGCGGATCATCGAGTAAGGCCTGGAGTCGCGCTCGATCCCGCTCCGGCGAATCGCTTGGTTCGAGGGCCGCGGATCTCGAGCGACGCACGACCTCGAAGCCTGCGGCGCGCGCCTTGCGCTCCCAGTAAGAGCCCTCACGCAGGTGCCGCGGAGCGAGCACGATTCGCGGACGCGTGTCGCTCGGAAGCGCGGCCAGTGTCGCGAGCACGGCTTCTTCCCCCTTCCGCAACGACCCGATGGTGACGATGAGCCGCGACTCGCGAGTCTCTTGCAGTGCGCTGCGCCGGTCTGCTCCCTCCATTCGATACTTGAGGTTTCCCACCACCTCGACCTCGCGGAAGCCGAGCGCGCGAAAGCGTCGAGCATCGTCCTCCGCCTGCGCGGCGATCCTCATCGACGAAGGAAGCAGCGCGCGGAGCGCCCAGCGAAGACCGCGAAGTCGCGCCCAGTTTCGATCGGAGATCCGTCCGCTGACGAGCCCGCATGGCACGCGATGCCGAGCGCAGGTCGCGAGAAGCACGGGCCAAAGCTCCGTCTCGACGAGCAGCAGAGCACGGGGCCGCACGCGCGCGAGGAAGCGGGACAGAAGACCGTCCACGTCGAGTGGAAGGAAGCGGACCTCCACCTCGGGGCCCAAGCGTTCGCCCGCTCGTCGTCGCGCCGACACCGACGTGACGGTGACGAGAAGGGGCCCCGCGACCTCCGCCGGTCGTTCCAAAAGGAGATTGCGAACCGCCTCCACCTCGCCGAGCGAAGCCGCGTGGAGCCAAAGCGGCCGACGCGCGGATGGCAGCTCGATCGCCAGCCGCTCCTTCATCTCCGCCGAATGAGCCGCCGCGCGCCACAGGAGATAGGGCGAGGCGAGTAGCACGGTGGCGTGCGCGGCGACACGATAGAGCCAGAGGAGAACGTTCACTCACCCTCCGGATCGCGCGCCCAACGATCGGCCTCGCGTTGCGTTTCGATCAGCACGCGTTCGATCGCGGCCGAGTGGTCGGCGAGAAGCTGCTCCGGTGAGAGCTCAGCCGGCAGATCGATCGGCGCGCCCACGATCGCCACCACTCGCGCGAACGGCCAAGGCACGACCATGCGGTCCCAACTCTTCAATCGACGCCGTCGCCGCGCGCCGAATCCCAGCGGAAGAATCGGCAGCCCGGAACGCTGCCCGATCAAGAGCAGGCCTTGCTGCATTCGCCGCCGCGGCCCGCGAGGCCCGTCCGGCGTGATGGCGAGGCTGCGGCCGCGTCGACCAAGCCGCGCGATCTCGAGCAGCGCTCGACCACCTCCGCGCGAGCTGCTGCCGCGCGCGGTGGTGTACCCAAGGCGATGGATGATCTGGGAGACGATCTCGCCGTCCTTGCTCTGGCTCACCATCACGGTGATGTCGCGCCGCCGGAAGCACCAGATTCCGACCAGGATCACCTCGTGGAAGACGGAGAAGACGACCGGCGTCTTCGCTTCCAGCAACGGGCGCGCGGCCGGATCGATTTGCCATTCGATGCGCCAGGTCGAGGCGAGCGCGCGAAAGAGCAGGCTGCCGAGGCGACCGGTCCAGACGAAGCTCCGTGTGCTCGTCAAGCCCGCGGCGTCTCGCGCCCCCTCGGTCGTGTGCGGGTCCACCTCAACCTGCCAGCGTCGCCAGGACGACCTCGGCCGCGCGATCGGCCGCGCCGGGAGGTCCGAGTCGCTCTTTGATCTCGCGGAGGCCGGCGCGCATCTCCTCGCGCACCGACTCGTCCTCGAGCAGCCGGGCAAGCTCGCGCTCGATCAGGTCCGCGCGCGCCGCGTCCTGCAGGAGCTCAGGAAAGAGGCGACGGCCGAGGATCAGGTTCGCCATCGCGATGTGCGGCACGTGCACCAGGCGCCGCGCGATCGCGAAGGTGATCGGATTCGTGCGATAGACGACCACGGTGGGGACGCCGAGGAGCGCCGCCTCCATCGTCACCGTTCCCGAAGCGGCGATGGCGGCATCGGCCAGCTCGAGCGCGCCGCGTCCGCTCTGCTCGAGCATGG
>CAZZAH010000296.1:2185-5877 GCA_964652115.1 uncultured bacterium
TCCGCGCTCGGCGGGTTGAGCTGCTCCACCAGCGGATGCCCGACCCAACTCACCGGGACGTTTCGCGCGCGATAGAAGGCCTCCTCGAACGGGAAGATCACCACCACGCGCTCGACGTAACGCTTGAGCTGCTCGACCCTCGAAGCGCGCCAGGCCCAAACCTGCGGGCTGATGTACCAGAGCGCCCTCAGGCCCAGTCTCCGCGCCAAGGGAAGCAGCCGAAAGTTGAAGTCGGGGAAGTCGATCGGCACGAAGAGGTCGGGCTTGAGCTCGGCCAGCGATTGGTGAACGCGCTCGTAGGCATCGAGCACCACCGGAAGCTTGGCGAAGACCTCGAGCAGCCCCACCACCGCGAGCTCTCGGCTATCGAGGACCATGGTGACGCCGGCCGCGCGCATCTCCTCTCCTCCGACCCCGAAGAGCTCGAGCGATGGCGCGCGCGCCTTGAGCGCCCTCGCGAGGAGCGCGCCGTGAAGGTCCCCCGACGACTCGCCCGCGAGGAGAAAGACTCGGCTCACGCTCCGGCGGATCCGCGCGCGGCCAAGCGGGCCAGCGACGCTCGCACCTGCTGCCTCACCTCGAGCGCGACCTCGAGATTGCGAAGCCCTTCGGCTCCACTCGCGCCGAGAAGCGGCGCGCCCCGAACTGCGTGCACGAAGTCGGACAGCTCGTCCTTGAGCGCGTTTCCCGCCGGGACCGGCACGTGACCCTGGCGAAGGCGCAGCCCTCGCGAGGAAAGCTGGGCCAGAAGCGCGTGCTCCGCCGCGTCGAGCCCGCTGGGCGCCGCCACGGGCTCGGCGTTGGCGTCGATGTGCTCGAGCAGCACCTCCTCGACTCGTCCTTCTAGGAGATCGACCGAGACGTATCGCTGCGCGCCGAAGAAACGAATCTTCCGCGTCCGCTCGCGCGAGACGCGGCTCGCGGTCAGGTTCGCCACCGCGCCGTTCTCGAAGCGGAGTCGCGCGTTGGCGATGTCCTCGCCGCTGGTCAAGACCGGCACGCCCACCGCGTCGATCGACGCGATCGGGCCCGGCAGCAGCGCGAGCGTGAGGTCGAGATCGTGGATCATGAGGTCGAGCACGACATCGACGTCGAGCCCGCGCTCGACGAAGGTGGAGAGTCGATGCGATTCGATGAAGTGCGGCTCGCGCAACGATGGCAGCGCGGCACGAAAGGCCGGATTCCACCGCTCCGTTTGACCGACCACCAGAACGAGCGAGCGCTCGCGCGCGAGTCGAACCAGCTCCGCGCCTTCGGCCGCGGTGGTCGTGATCGGCTTCTCCACCAGCACGTGCTTGCCGGCGCGAAGGGCGCGCGCGGCGATCTCGGCATGGGTGGAGGTGGGTGTGGCGATCGAGATCGCGTCGGCTTCGGCCAATGCCTCGTCGAGCGACGTGCCCCACGGCACCCCAACCTCGCCGGCCACGGCCTGGGCACGTTCCGGACGCAGGTCGACCACGCGCACGAGCCGCGCGGCCTCGATCTCACGGTAGAGCTTGGCGTGAAAGCGGCCCAGGTGACCGCAACCGATCACCGCCACGGTTACGGATGACATGGCGCATCCTTTCGTTTGGCGCTAGGCGGAGGGGCTACGTTCGCTCGACCCGGCGGCGGATCCTCCCGAGTCGATCGAGCCGTGCTCGTGATGGGTCATGGTCGGACGGTGGAGCCCACGCTCCGATCGCGCGACGAACTCGAGGAAGCGCTCCACCTCCGGAGACGAAGGGACTTCGCGTCGAATCGCCGCGATGGCGTCGGCCCTGAGGAGGCTCGAGCGAAAGAAGAGTCGATAGACACGCTTCAGGCTCGCGATCACCTCCGGACCGAAGCCGCGTCGCTGGAGGCCGATGGTGTTGAGGCCGGTGACGCGCAAGGGGCTGCCCGCCGCCTTGAGGTAGGGCGCCAGGTCCATCGGCACGCGTGAACCTCCACCGATCATGACGTGCGCGCCGATTTTCGCGAACTGATGCACCACCGTGACGCCGCCCACCGTCGCCCAGTCGTCCACGTCGACGTGCCCGGCGAGGTTGACCGAGTTCGCGAGGATGACGTTGTCGCCGAGTCGACAGTTATGCGCCACATGCGCGTAAGCCATGATGAGGTTGTTCTTCCCCACCACGGTCGACTCCTCTTCTTCGGTCGCGCGGTTGACGGTCGCGTACTCCCGGATCACGGTCCCCTCACCGATCGAAACGCGGCTCTCGCCTCCCCGGTATTTCAGATCCTGCGGCGCGGTGCCGACGACCGCGCCGTGGTGCAGGCGGCAGCGCGGCCCGACCTCGGTCCGTCCTTGGATCACGACCATCGAGTCGAGTATCACACCTTCACGCAGGCGAACTTGCGCGCCGACCTGGCACCACGGTCCGACCACCGCGTCGTCCGCGATCTCGGCCCCGTCGGCCACGCGAGCGGTGGGATCGATCTTCGCCATGCTGCCCCCCTTACCGGTCCACGATGGTGGACATGAAATCAGCTTCGGCCACAAGCGTTCCGCGCACGTAGGCCTTCCCTTCCATGCGGCAGATGCGGCCCTTCAGCTTGCCCATGCTCAAATCGAAGATGAGCTGATCGCCGGGCAACACCGGTCGCCGGAAACGCGCGTTATCGATGCCGAGGAAGTACATGAGCTTCGAGCTGGGATCGTCGACCGTGTGCAGCAGAAGCACTCCACCGGTCTGCGCCATCGCCTCGAGCAGCAGCACGCCCGGCATGATCGGATGCCCCGGAAAGTGTCCGACAAAGAACGGCTCGTTGATGGTCACGCTCTTGAGGCCGATCACTCGACGCGCCGGTTCGAGCAGGAGGATCCGGTCGACCAGCAACATCGGATAGCGATGCGGCATGATCTCCAGAATCTTCGAGATGTCGAAGACCGACTCCCCTTGCAGGCGCGCGAAGAGCTTCGGCCCGTCCAGCTCCTCCGCCAGCCGCCGCACGAAGCGCACGTTGGTCCCATGTCCGGACCTGGTTGCGTGGATGTGCCCGCGAATCGGGCGTCCGAGGAGCGAGAGGTCGCCCAAGAGATCAAGCAGCTTGTGGCGCACGAACTCATCGGGATACCGCAGACCACCATCGGTCAGCACTTCCTGTCCTCGCACCACCACCGCGTTCTTGAGGCTGCCGCCCTGGATCATCCCCGCGGCCCGCAGCTTCTCCACATCCTCGTAGAGCGCGAAGGTGCGCGCCGGTGCGATCTCGCGCAGATAAGAGTCGGGGTCGACCTCGACACTCAGGTGCTGCGTGCCGATCGCCGGGTTGTCGTACTGGATGGTGAAGGACAGACGAAAGCCGTCATAAGGGAGAGCGACGATCTGGGCCTCCCCTTCCGAGTAAGCGATCGGCTCCGTGATCACGAAGGGATTTCGCGACGCTGACTGCTCCTCGATGCCCGCCTCGAGCAGCGCCATCGCCACCGCGCGGGCGCTTCCGTCGGCGGGCTCCGGCGCTTCCAATCCATCGGACTCGATCGTGACGTTGTCGATGCCGAGGCCGCTCACCGCCGAGAGCACATGCTCCACGGTGTGGATCTCCGCGCCTCCCGACTGAATCACCGTCCGACGAAGACCACCGACGTCGAGGCGCGCGCTCTCCGGACCGACCACGATCTCCGGACGTCCCGGCAGATCGATCCGCACGATGCGGATGCCGCTTCCGATCGGCGCGGGCAGAAAGCGAAAGGTCGTTTCCTTCCC
>CAZZAH010000297.1:0-5876 GCA_964652115.1 uncultured bacterium
GGAAACTTCACGAAGATCGACTGATTGGGCGAGCCCTTGCCCCCCGACATGTAGTGGTTCATCACGTCGCGCAGGGTGGAGAAGCGCCCATCGTGCATGTAGGGCGCGGTGAAGACGAGGTTCCGGAGGGTCGGCGTCTTCCACGCGCCGACATCGCTCGCGACACCGGTTACCTCGGCGCGCGCTTGCGGCGGCGGGTTCTCGAGCCCGATGTCATGGAAGGCGTAGTCGGTGAAGGTGTAGTCGACGTGGCAGTGGAAGCACTCCGCCCGCTCGGTGAAGAAGAGCGCATAGCCTCGATCCTCTGAGGGCGTGAAGGCCGCTTGCCCGCGGAGCACCCGGTCGTACTTCGAGTCGTAGGTCAGAAGCGTTCGCTCGAACTGCGCGATCGCCTGCACGGTGCGCGTCGGCGTGATGACGGTCGAACCGAAGGCGCGTCGGAACATGCGCGGGTAGTCGCCGTCCGCCTCGAGCTTCTGCACCACGTGACTCCACTGCTCCATCATCTCGATCGGGTTCTCGACCGGCTTCATCGCCTGCGCCTCGAGATTGTCGACGCGGCCATTCCAGAAGAGGTCACTCGACCAGGCGAGGTTGATCAGCGCCGGTGCGTTCCGATCGCCGACCTGGCCTTCGGCGCCCTGGCTGAAGCGTCGGCCCCGATCGCTGAAGCCGTAGCTCGGATCGTGGCAGGTCCCGCACGACTGGGTCTGATTGATCGAGAGCCGCTTGTCGTAGAAGAGCCGACGGCCGAGCTCGATGCCCTGCTTCGTCAGCGGATTGTCGGGCGGCGAGACGATCGCCGGAAAGCCCGGGACGATCAGGTTGAGGGTATCGGGCCGCTCGCCCGGATTGCCCGGATCGACCGGCGGGTCGGTCGACTTCCCGCCGCATCCGAAGCCGAAGAGGAGCAGCGCGGCAATGAGAGCGCGGCCTCGCTTCACCGACGAACCTTGCTTGTCACCGTAAACGCGTCGCGCGCGTTCGACACCAGGATCTCCTGCGCCTCATGGTTCTCCATGATGTAGGCGCCGTAGTCGAGGAAGTCGTAGGTCGTCGGCGTGGCGAACCACTGATTGATGTCCATCGCGATCGAGACGTCCCACGCGTCGCCCGCCACCTCGAGCCCGGAGCCGGCGAGCACGATCGCGGCGAAGTGGTTGTGGTAGAACGTCTCGCTCGGGTCGTGCTTCACCTTGCCGAGATGCACTGCCCAGGTGGAGTCGGCGCTGCCGGCGAGATAGCGTCCCTCCATCTGCATGTTGTGGTAGCCGCCGCCGAGCTGATCGGGCCACTGCATGTTGAAGTTGTCGACCGTATTCGGCAGGCCGCCGTCGACGTTCTTCAAGTCGTCGAGCCCGACGTTGAACTCGATCCCACTGTAGGGACCCGACGGCACGTCGCCGATCGTGAAGCTCAGGGTGCTCGGGTCGTTCGACTTCAAGAGATGGACATCTGCGGAGGAGAAGGCGGACCCGTCGACGCGCTTGAGCTTCACACCCGAGATGTAGTGGCGAAGCGCGATCACCTTGTAGTGGTTGCCGGCCGCGTTCACGTAACGGTAGTCGCTGCTCGACCAGACGACCGGCTGGCCATCGACCGTGTAGCTCAAGGTCAGAGTGACGCTCCCCTTCGGATCCTCCGGGTTGCTCGACTTGTCGCCGCCGCAGGCGAAAAGCGCGAGCGAGGCGAGAAGGACGCCGAAGGCCGAACGGTGGACGCGAGTCGGGCGAAGCGAGGCGAGGTGCACGTGGAACTCCTTCAAAGCCGGATAACCCGAGAAGCGTAGTTCGGCGGGTTCGTCGCCCGCGACAGTTTTCGCGCGCCTTGTGCCGCGCGGAGGATGGCACCAATATCGACGCGGGCGGCGCGACCCGCCGAGCAAGAGGTCCTCGAGCGGAAGGAGCGGAGCATGGATCGCCAAACGGAGCGAGCGAAGACGGGGGCGTTGCCGATGTGGGCGCGCTCGGGTGCGGTGCGCGGAGACTCCTCCGCGGTTGGCCCGCGACCTCTTCGCGTCTTGGGCGTTCTGATCCGTCTCGCGGGGCTTCTCGCGGCGTTGGGTGCGCTGGTCCCGGCCACGTCCGCGTGGTCCGCGACGCTTCGCGTTCCGAGCGAGCACGCGACGATCCAGGCCGCGATCGACTCCGCCGCGGTCGGCGACACGGTGTTGGTCGCGGCCGGCACCTATCGCGGCGACGGCAACCACGAGCTGACCTATCGGGGCAAGGACCTCGTCGTGCGCTCGGAAGAGGGCTCCGCCGCCACCATCCTCGACGTCGAAGGGAGCCTCGCCACGCCGCGCCGCGGCCTCACCTTCAACTCACAGGAGACGCGCGCGTCGGTCTTCGAGGGCTTCACCATCATCCACGGCTTCAAGTCGTCCGCACCCAGCCTGCGAGGGAGGCGAGAGCTCCACGACCTCTCGGCCGGCGGCATCTTGGTGCAGTACTCCTCGCCGGTGATTCGCGACGTGGTGGTGACGCAATGCCAGAGCGACTACTCGGGTGGAGGGGTCGAGATCGAGCTCAACTCGAGGCCGCTTTTCGAACGGGTCACGATCAAGGGTTGCGCCTCCGGGCAGATCGGGGGAGGGCTCGCGGTCGAGCGGCTCGCAGCACCGGAGCTGATCGATCTGATCATCACCGGCAACTTCGCGCCCGACGGCGGCGGGATCTCCATCTCCGCTTCACCGCGCTGCGAGAATCTCCTGGTCGCCGGCAACGCATGCGCGAATCGAGGCGGCGGCGTCTTCGCCACCGGCTTCGCGCAGGGGAGCCTCTCGAACGCCATCGTCTGGGGCAACTGCGGCACCACCGGCAGCGAGATCTTCACCGAGGCGGCGAGCCCGCTCGTCATCGACTGCTCGGTCGTCGACACGAGCGGCGTCGCCTTCGATCTCGCGGGCGAGATCACCTACGGCGACGACTGCCGCTTCGTCGATCCGCGTTTTTGCGCGCCCGAGCCCTGCGCCAACGCGCCGACGGCCGGCGGCGACTATCGCGTCGGCTTGGGCTCGATCTGCCTGCCGGAGAACAGCCCCTGCGGCCGGCTCATCGGCGTGGTCGGCGGCGGGACCTGCGGCGAGAACGCGGTGCGGACGATCACCTGGGGCGGCATCAAGGCGCGCTACGGCGTCACGCGCAAGCCGCGCCCGCCCGCGGATCAGAAGCGATAGGCGAGCGAGCCGTAAACGCGATCCGTCCGCGTGCCGTCGCCGACCTCGCGCTCCTCGGACAGGAGCAGGTAGAGGTGGCGCGAGAGGCTCGCGTCGAGGTCGAGGCCGAACCAATCGTGCGTCGAACCGCTGAAGGCCGCGCTGCGCGAGGTCTCGTGGCGCGTGCCCCCTTCAAGATCGAGATGTAACGCGCCGCTCAGCGGGATCGAACTCGTCAGCGTGTGCAACCAACCGCGCGTGTGCTCGTTCTCGTAGCGAGTCGTGCGACCGCGCAATCCGAGATTCCATCGACTGAGGCGAGTGGCGCTGGCCGTGCCCGTGAAAGCGTTCGCGCTCGAGCCGCCGCCCGCGGCCGAGCTCCTCGCTTCACCCGAAAAGCGGAGCGCATGGGAAGGCTCCCAGCTCAAGCCGAGCGATCCGCCCTGCCGGTAGGTGTCATCGAAGTCGGTCTCGGGCGTGACACGATCCCGGTAGAGACGAACGCTTCGTCGATTGTCATACCCGAGCGAGAGCGCGAGGCCCTGCGTCAGTCGACGCCGCATCTGGGCGAAGGAGCTGGTGAACGAAACCGCCGGCTCACCCTGCGACCGCTTCCATCCGCGATTGAGGTCGGCTTCCTGTCCCAGGAATAGGGAGTGTCGCGGCGAATCGAGGCGGAGTTGGAGGGCGAGATACTCCCGATTGATTTGACCGTGCCGATACGAGCCCACGAAACCGGCACTGGCGCCCCTGCGCATCTCGGCGTTCGGAGCGCCGCTCTCCCACCGCGCGAAGAGGCCATGCTCGAGCACCTCGCTCGAGAGGCCGTAGCCGACCGGCTCGGGTTGCGCGCCGGTCAACGCACCGAAGGACCAATGCTCGCCGCGTCGCTCGCACGCGAGCCCGTCGAAGGCGCCGACCGACCCGATCGTGCTCGAGAGCTGCCGACCCGCGGTCATCGCGTAGCGGCCGGCTCGGCGCGTCACGGCGAGGCGATAGACCTTGGTCGAGTTTCGGTCCGCGCGTCCTGATTCGTAGAGGGTTCGGCGCGCCCTGGCGTCGATCGAGAGGTCGATCGGCGCGCCGCCTAAGTCGGTGCCGTCGAGCCTGAAATCGCCCGCCGGTTGCTGGTACCCGACGTTCGAGGAGACATGATCGAAGGCCGCGAGCAGGCGAAGGCCGATTCGACCGCGCAGACCATGGTCGCGCATCCAGCCGCGTGAACGCGTGCGCGCGGCGACCGGCCGATCGCTCGAGCCCTTGAGGGAATCGGCTAACGCGGCCCCAGCCGAGGCCGACTCGCGGTGCGCCTGAAAGCGGACGTGATCACCGGCGCGAACCGCGAGCGTCGAGTCGAGCGCCACGCAGGCCGCGCGCCGAGAGGAGAGGTGCTCGACCGCGATCGCACCGAGCAGCGAGCCGTCGCGCAGCACCTCGAGCCGATCGCCCTCGCGGAGCCCGGCCGCCCGCCCCACCTCGAGGTAGATCAACGTTCCCGAGATGTACGCCACGTGAGTCGTGTCTGACGCGGCGCTAGCTCCTTCGGCTCTCGCGCCGTCACTCGCCCCACCGAGGAAGAGAAGCAGCCACAGCAGCGCCAGCACGGAAGACCGTGCGCTCCACTTCAGCCGAGCACGCGATGGAGTGTCCATCATCGCGCTCAATCGCCGCGTCCGCGCGGGTGGCAGTTGTAGCAAGCGTGGCTCTCGTACTGGTAGCCGGGCTCCTCGTTGTGGTGGTTGTCGGTCTCCTGCCGGTTGTCGTGGGGATGACAGCTCAAGCAGGTGAAGTCCTGGTAGTTGCTCGGATTGGTGTGGCAGGTCGCGCAGGAGCTCCAGCGATTGCGATGCGCGCCGGTATAGATCGGGAAGTACGGCCCATCGTGATCGAAGGTGGCGCCGTCCCAGTGGTCGGTCGAGTGGCACGACTCGCAGGCGTGCGGGAAGTGGAGCGTCTGGTGATTCGGGTCGGTCGTGCCGTTGAAGTCCGACGCGTGGCAGGACCAGCAGTCGGTCGGCTTGCCGTCGTAGACGCCGTCGCCGTGGCAGTCGTTGCACTCGGCGTCGACATGCGCGCCGGTGAGCGGGAACTGCGTGTTCGCGTGATTGAAGGTCGAAGGATCCCAGACGCTCGTGCTGTGACAGAGCGAGCAGTCGGTCGGGAAGTTTGCGTCTTGGTGATCGGGAGCAGTGGTGCCTTGCCACTCGCTCTCGTGACAGGAGAAGCAGAGCGTGCTCTTGCCGTCGTAGACCGCATCGGCGTGGCAGTCGCTGCAGAGGGCCGCCTGGTGCGCGCCGGTCAACGGGAAGGCGGTCTGATTGTGATTGTAGCTCGCGCCGTCCCAGCTGTTGCTCGTGTGACAGGTCGTGCAGTCGTGCGAGAAGTGCGCCGGCCCGTGGTGAGGGTCGGTGGTCCCGTTGAAGTCGCCGGAGTGGCAGGACCAGCAATCGGTCGGCTTGCCGTCCCATATGCCGTCGCCGTGACAGGCTTCGCACGGAATCAGCCGGTGCGCCCCGGTTAACGGGAAGAGAGTGAGCGCGTGATTGAAGGTCGAAGGATCCCAGACGCTCGTGCTGTGGCAGAGCGAGCAGTCGGTCGGGAACCCCGCCTGCTGATGGTTGGGCGTGGTCGTGCCTTGCCAATCGGTCTGATGGCAGGAGTAGCACTGCGTGCTCTTGCCGTTGTAGACCGCGTCGCCGTGGCAGTCGCTGCACTCCGC
>CAZZAH010000298.1:0-5846 GCA_964652115.1 uncultured bacterium
ACGAGCCCGCGCGACGAGGTCTGCTGGAACCACGGCTCGATGTCGTTCACCTGGACGCCGGTCGACCAGTGCGCGCCGCCGTCGCTCGACGAGTAGGCGAAGACGTTCGGATAGCGGCCGCCCGGCACATCGCCTCGCCAATCGTCGGTCACGCAGAAGAGCCGCTCCGCGCCGGGCGTGGAGCTCGGGTCGACGATCAAGCACGCGTCAGCCGCCACCGGTTGATAGCCGAGCTCGTCACTCACGCGCGTTTCGGGCTTCCACATCGCGCCCGCGTCGGTCGTCGCGCGCGAGTAGACCTGGTAGAAGACCCCTTCGCGGTAGTCGGTCCAGGCGACGTAGAAGCGCGTCTCGTCGAGGACGGTCACGCTCGCGTTCAAGAAGTCGGTGTCGCCCGAGGTTCCGCCCGCGCTGTTGACCTTGACGTTGGTCGTCCACGGCGAGCCGCCGTGCGAAGGATCACGACGCGAGAGCCAAACGTTGTAGGCGCCGCCGCGGTTGTCTTCCCACGCCATCACCGGAATGCCGCTCGGCGTGAGCGCGAGCGAGGGAAACTTGCTGTAGCTGCCGTTCACGCGCGTGTCGACCTGCTCCGGCGCGGACCAGGTCACGCCGGCGTCCGTCGACTGCGCGTAGTAGACGTGGTACTGGCCGGCGTGATCGTCCATCCACGCGACCGCGACGAAGCCGCCGGGCCGCGCGACGATGTCGGGCCAGAGCGCTTGGCCCGCGGGCACGGGGTGCGCGGCGTGATTCGGATCGAAGGTCCAGTCCGCGGCGGACGTGGCGCCGGCAGTGATCAAGAAAAGGAACGCGGCGGCGGGGGCAATGCGGGTTGCGCGCATGGGATCCTCCTGGTTTGGGGCGCGAGGAAGTGTACCCAGGCCGCCGCGTTCCGAGTCAAGGCTGCTACCTCACGACCACCAATCGATCGATGCGGCGCTCGCCGCCGGCATTGAGCTCGACGTAGTAGATGCCCGCGGGCAACGGACGACCCGCGTCGTCGCGCGTCTCCAACCGAAGCTCGTTCGCGCCCGCGGGAAGGTTTGCGAGCGATTCGAACCTGCGCGCGCGCCCCGTCGCGTCGAACACGCGCAGCGACGCCGCGCCCGCGTTCGGAAGCTCGAAGCGAAGCGTGGCCACATCACGCACCGGATCCGGCGCGTGCGATAGGCTCACGAGCGACGCCGATCCATCGCCAACCGCGGCGGGAGAGCCGAGATTCCGCATGAGCATGACGACGTCGGCCACCTCGTCCGACAGCGCAAGATCGAGATCCAGGTCGTTGTCGAAGTCGAGGAGGATGGCGCACGACGGATTGCTGATCGCGTCGATCTGCTGCTGGAAGGTGAACACGCCCGCGCCGTTGTTCCGATAGATGCGCCAGAAGCCGCCGCCGAAGCTCGAGAGCATCCAGTCGAGGTCGCCGTCGCCGTCTAGGTCGCCAAGATCGCTCGCGACGGTGTGGTTGCCCGTCGGCATCAGCACCGGCGCGGCGAAGTTGCCGGTGCCGTTCCCCATCAGCACCGCACCGTTGTTCGAGATGCTGTTGGCGACGGTGGCGTCCAGGTTGCCGTCGCCGTTGAGGTCGCCAAGTGCCACGACCCAGGTGTTGCCGCCCGAGCTCTGCGAGGTCATCTGCGTGAAGGTGCCGTTGCCGTTTCCGCGCAGCGTGATGATGCGCGAGCTGTCGCGCCCGCCCACCACCACGTCGGTGATGCCGTCGTTGTTCATGTCGGCCGCCATCAGCCCGTACTCGCTCGCGATCCCGCTGTCGAAGTAGACCGGCGGCGCAAAGACACCCGCGCCGTTGTTCAAGTGCAGCGAGAGGTTGTTGTCCGTGTTGTTCGAGTTGACGATGTCGGGGTCGCCATCGCCGTCGACGTCGAGCACGGTCACGCCGTGAGGATCAAATCCGACCGGAATCTCGGTGATGGTGCCGTAGGTGCCGTCGCCCGCGCCCAGGCAGACCCAGATCGAGTTGCTCTCCACCGCCGCGATCGCGAGGTCGGTGTGGCCGTCGTTGTTAAAGTCACCCGTTTCGTTCGGGCTTGCCTCGACCCCGATCGCCTGCGGCGTGAGGAAGGGATGGTAGAGCCCAGTCCCGTCGCCGCGATTGAGGAAGACGCGCACGTCGGCGCTCACCTCATTCACCGTCGTGAGGTCGAGGTAGCCGTCTTCATTGAGGTCGGAGGCGGCGGCGCCGTAGATCCGCGTCTGGTTGCCGTCGGTGCGGTTGCTCATCTGATCGATCTCTAAGAAGTTGAGCGCCGAGGGTCCGGTGCGGGTGGTGAAGCTGAAGGCGAAGCCGGCCGCGCGCAGAGGTCCACCGTCAGCGGCCAGGATCGAGTGCGCGAGGTTCACGTAGACCATCTCTCCGGCGGAGAAGGGCTGCGAGCGCGTGAAGGTCACGGTGCGACTCGCGTTCGAGAGCGCAAAGCTCCCGGCGACGTTGCCGCTGGCGCGGCCGAAGACGCGGAAGCTCGAGCTCGTGATCGTGGCCGGTTGGACGGCGCGATCGAAGGTGACGGAGACGTTGGTGTAGATCGTGGCCGCACTGTTCCGCGGTGGGTTCATCGATACGACCGCGAGGTCAACGGCTCGAGCCGTGCTGAAGAGGCCCAAGGTGGTCGAGGCGCTCAGGGCAAGAAACAGGGCAGGCGCGAGCACAGCGGACGACATGCGTCGGCGGGGGGACATGGGACCTCCTGGTTGCGTTCCGTCCCTGCGAGGTTGGCGAGGGGGAGGATAGCACTTCGGCCTCGGCGCCATTACCCGTGATAGGATGCGGCCGATGGACTTTGATCGGCTGCTACCAAGTCTGCTCGAGAACCTGGAGCAGAGTTCCACCCGCTACGCGGTCATCGGCGGTTTCGCCTTGGGCATCCTTGGCGTTCCGCGCGCCACGATCGATCTCGACCTGCTCGTGCAGCGGGAAGACTTGGACGAAATTCACGCACTGCTCTCGCGGCTGGGTTACCAGCGCACGACCCTGACCGAAAACGTCTCGCACTATCGCCACGACGAGGCCGGGCTGGGTTCGATCGACATCCTTCACGCGTTCCGCGCCCACTCGGTCGCGATGCTGCGACGCGCGCGCACCTACCCCGCATTGGAGGGTCGCCGGAGCATCAGAGTCCTTGAACCCGAGGACATCATCGGCTTGAAGGTCCAGGCGATGGTCAATGATCCACGACGACGTGCGCAGGATCGGGCGGACATCGAGTCGCTCATGGCGGCGCACGGCCGCAAGCTCGAGTGGTCGAGAGTTCTGGAGTACTTCGAGCTCTTCGGTCTAGCGGATGAAGGCCGCGAGCTTGAGCAGAGGTTTTCCGATGCTGAGTGACGAGGAGAAGCGCGAGATGCTCGAGCTCGCGAGCTCGGAGCAGATCCGCGAGGAGTTCCGGGCGCTGAAGGAAGCGTCACGGGGCGGAGCTCCCCTCGACGTCGACGCGCTCATTCGATTCCTTTCCACGATGAGCCGGTTAGCGCCGGCGCGACCACGCGAGTTCGTCGAGTACAAACGCGTGCTGCTGTGAGCGCTCACGAGTGAAGGTCTTGTTCGCGAACGAAGCCGCGGTCCGCGAGATGCGATGGACGCTCCTACCCCCGCTTCAGGCTAGGCCGCCTTGCGCCGCTCCTGCCAGTTCGGGATGACGACCCTGAACTCCGTGCCCTCGCTCTCGTTGCTCTTGAACGAGATCGTGCCTTGTAGGTACTGCTCCGTGAACAGCTTCACGCTGTAGGTGCCGATTCCCCTCCCCTCGCCACCCTTCGTGCTGAAGGAGCGCTGGAAGATCTGCAGCTGGACCTTCACCGGGATGACGCCGGCGTTGTGCACCGTGATCGCCACCGCGCCGTCCAAGAGTATTCCTTTGACCGTCACCGTGCCTCCGGCAGGTGTCGCCTCGAGAGCGTTCTTGATTAGGTTGCCCAATACGCGTCCGGCCAGGATCGGATCTGTGTGCAGACTGCCCGGGCCAGGCGACTCCAGTCGCAGCGTGCGCCCGTCGCACACCTCGTGGTGGCGGTAGAGCGCCACCACCTCCTCGAGCAGCTTGGGCACGTCGACCGCACGAGCCTGCGCGGTGAGCTCGCCGCGTTCGGCGGAGAGGAGCTGGCGTTGCGACTGGATTTGGTCGATCACCACACCGCTCAGCCGGTGCAGGTTGTGCTTGTACTCCATCTCGGTCTCGTGATCGTTCTCCTCGCCATCGAGCAGTTCAGCGAGGCCGTAGACCCCACCGCAAGTGTTGAGCAGGTCATGGAAGAACGTACGCTCGAGCACGCGGCGGCGCTTCTCGCCGCTGATGTCCTCGAGCCCGACGACGACGAAGTCCTGTCCGCTGACCGTCATGAACGTAGCGTGCACGCGGAAGTCGAACGCGCCGCCATTGGTGGTCACCCGCGACTGAATGCGGCATTCCTTGGTCGCGCGGCAGCGGGATCCCATGCTCTCAAGGATGGCGTTCATCGCGCCGCACTCCGCGCAGTTGCGGCTCGTCCCGCAGCCGCCTGGATGATCGGTTGCGTGGATGCATGCGACCGACTCGCCCGGTCGCATGCCGAGCACGGCGTCGAGGTCCTGCACGCCGAGGGTCTCCTTCAGCACCCCGTTGATGGCCACGATCTGCCGGTTCATATTGAGCACCATGGCGGGGCCGGGCATCGCGTCGAGCAGGGCCACTGCGATGGGCTCGGAGATGAACGCGGCGCGCTGCCTCCGCAGCTGGGCGGGGTTCGATCGGGCCGCGGGCGCGAAGAACGTGTCCGGTGTCCCGGGGTGGTCTTCGGACATGGTGCCTCCTCAAAACGGACGTGACGTCTCAATCATCGGTCGCACCCGCGCGTTTCTCCAGGGGGCTGTGCGACTAGCGGCGCCGCGCCGGCCGCGCCGGCCGAGGCCGAGCCGGCACATGAGTGGAGGACGATATGAAGGTGCTCTTCGTCAATGAAGCGGGCGTGAGGGCGATGCTGCCTATGCGCGCCTGCATCGACCTCATGCGTGATGCGCTCGCCACGTTCTCGCGCGGCGATGCGGTGCTGCCGCTCCGCGAGAAACTGTGGTTGCCCGACCGCAGCGGCTTGCTCGGTTTGATGCCCGGCTACCTCGGCTCGCCGCGGAGCTTCGGACTCAAGGTCGTGACCGTCATGCCGGGGAATCACGGCACGCCGTACGACTCGCATCAGGGTGTGGTGATGCTCTTCGGCCTCGAGCACGGCGAGCCGCTCGCGATCATGGACGCGGCGTCGATCACGGAGATCCGCACCGCGGCGGCTTCGGCAGCCGCGACCGATGTGCTCGCACGCGCCGCTGCGGGCGATCTCGCGATCTTGGGTTCGGGCACCCAGGCGAGGTCGCACCTCGAAGCGATGAGCGCGGTGCGTTCCCTTCGCCGCGTGCGCGTGTGGAGTCGATCGGTCGAAAACGCCGCCCGTCTTGCACGCGAGGCGGGGTCACGGGACATCGAGGTCGAGGTGATGGAGAGCGCGGAGGCTGCGGTGCGCGGCGCGGACCTCATCTGCACCACGACCTCGGCGAAGGAGCCGGTGCTTCGCGGCGAGTGGCTGCCTCCCGGTGCGCACGTCAACGCGGTCGGCTCGTGCTTCCCCTCCGCGCAAGAGATCGACAGTGACGCAGTGCGCCGCGCTCGGTTCTTCACCGACTGCCGCGAATCGTGCGAGCGCGAGGCCGGCGACTATCTGGTGCCGCTCGGCGAGGGCGCGATCGAAGCAGCGCATCTTCTGGGCGAAGTCGGCGCGGTGCTCAACGGCGCGCTCGCCGGGCGAGTCTCGGACGACGACATCACGATCTACGAGTCGCTCGGCATCGCGCTCGAGGATCT
>CAZZAH010000299.1:0-5837 GCA_964652115.1 uncultured bacterium
CCAACGCGTGCCGACGAGGTAGCGCGCACGTGGCACGCTCGCGAAGAGCGCGTCGAGCACCGCGACCGCCACGATCTCCGGCGACGACGGCTTCCGATTGGTCGCCGACTCAGGCTCGTCCTCTGATGCTGCTGGCTCTTCCTCCGCGATGCTCGCGAGCACGGCGCGCGCCTCTTCCTCGAAGGGCGGCCCCGCGCGGCGAAAGCGTTCGACGATGCCCGGCATGGCATTCTCGCCGATAGCCGAGACGACACCGCCCGGCTGCACGATGCTGACCGACACGCCGTGCGACGCGAGCTCGTCCCCCAACGCGACGTTGAGCGCCTCGAGCGCGTGCTTCGTCATGGTGTAAGGGCCGTAGTACCGCATCGAGATCGAGCCGCCCTGTGAGCCGATGTGGACCACGCGTCCGCGCGAGGTCACGAGCATCGGCAAGCACGCGCGCGTGAGCTGGATCGGCGCGAAGACATTCACCTGAAAGAGCTCGCGCAGCTCCTCCTCGCTCCAGGTTGTGAGGAAGCCGAGGCCACCTAGGCCGGCGTTGTGAATCAGCCCATAGAGGCCGAGGCCGTGATCGGACACCGCCGCCGCGGCCCGCTCGATGGCGGCCGGGTCGCGAAGATCGACCTCGATCGGGATCACCCCGGCGATCGCCGACAGGCGATCGAGGTCAGCCTGTTTCCGCGCGGTGGCGAACACTTGATGACCCAACGCGGCCAGACGCTCCGTCAAATGGAGGCCGATGCCGCTGCTCGCGCCGGTCACGATCACCGGCTTTCCAGGAATTTCCTCGGGGGCTTCGCTCACCTTCTCTCCTCCTCTCGCGTGGCTGAGGGAAAGGTACGCCGGGGATGCGTTTCGCGCGACGTTCGGTTAGTGTCGCCGACGCCCGAGCGGGCAGGAGGATCGCGATGAGCTTCTTGAAGCACCCGGGAAAGAGCGGAATGTTCGGCGCGCTGATGGACGAGTACGCGCGCGCGGCGGAGGACTACTGCCGAGTGGTCGAATCGATCACCCTCGATCGCTGGGACGTGCAACGCGAGACGAGCGACCCCGACGCCATTTCGCTTCACGCCATCTGCTCGCACTCGGTGCTGGCCGCGTTGGCCTACGCGAGCTACATCCGCGGCGTGCGTGGGATGGAGCCCTCGGACCTACGCACCGGCTTCGTTCCGCCCAAGCTGCCGTCCGAGATACGCCCTCGTCTGAGCGAGGCGATGCAGTTGACCGAGGTCGCGCTCGAAGGGCTCTACGAAGCAGACGATCGCACCGTGGCCGCCCTGACCTTCCCGGTGCGCTGGGGGCCAACCTACGATCCCGAGATGATCCTGGAGCACGCGATCGTGCACCTGCTCAGGCACCGGAGGCAGATCGAGCGCTGGTGAGCTAGCGGCGTGCGCTAGCGGTATCGGTGCTTGATCGCGCCCCAGCTCTCGCGCGTGATCGCGGTCGTGCAGAAGAGCGGCTCGCACGCGGTCCAGTCGCCGTAGTACGAACCGGTCGCGGCCTGACAGTCTTCGCCCGTTCGCAGGACGCAGGCGTCTTCGCTCGAGAGGCAGCAGGCGCCGACCGCGACCGAGGAGCAGAAGCTCACGACGCAACCGTATTGGGACCCATCAAAGATTCCGTTGCCCGCAATACAAGTTTCCCGGTCGATGAATTCGCAGGTGCCGCCCGGTAAGCAGCAGGCCCCATCGTCCCCACCGAAGTGCTCATGGCACTCTCCGCCGAGCGAACCGGCCACACCGAGCCCCATCAGGCAATCCCCGTCGATCGGGTCGAGGGCGGAAGGCACGCTGTCATCCGCGAAGGTGGGCCAGGTATTCCCGGCGGGGTGCGGCGCAAGCATGATCTCGGACGGATTCGATCCCACCTCGGCCGCGAACCAATAGACCTCCTTGCAAGGCGCGGTCTGCGCCTGATCCCAGCTGAGCGCGGTACCGGTCTTCGGTGCGGGCCACTCTAGTCCGGCGTGTGAGGTCGACAGCTCGAACGAAGCATCCGTGCCGTGCGACACGATCGACACCTCATCGGGGTCGTAGTCGATCCCGAACTGAGCTCCCTTCATTCGCGGACAGGTATTCGGGGACCACGCCGCGATCACCCAGAAGACGATCGTCGTGTCGGTGAGATACGAAACGTAGCCGCTGCCCGCTTGCGCCAACCGCGCGTCGCAACCGACGTCGTCGTAGGGCGGGCAGCTCTCGTCCGGCGCGCACTCCACGCCGGACAGGCCGGCGTAGTCGGATTGATCGCTGGTGTAGCGGATCGCGTCGTTGGCGTAGAGGAAGAGGTAACCGCCGGCGTTGGCGCCGCCCTGCGCTCGCTCGACGAGCGAAAGCGCGAGCGACAGCGCGAGAAGCGAAACCAGCGCGAGGCGATCGAGCGATCGACGTCGCGCTCGGACATGAACCTGCATGGCGCGACCTCCACAGGTTGCCACGGGCCGAATGCCCGTTCCCCGGCGCCACCAGTCTAGTCCTCTCTCGTCGCTCCCGGGCGAAGAGGTCACGTCGAAAGAATTAACTAAACGGATGGTTGACTACCGGGACCCCATTCGCCCACTCTATCAACCGGCCGTTTGGTTAATAGAGGAGAGGAAATGAATCAGCCTCGTCGTGTCCGAGACTCCGAACGCACCCGCCGCCTGCTCCTGACCGCGGCGGAAGAGCTCTTCGCCGAGCGCGGGGTGGCCGGCGCCTCGACCGACGAGATCGCCAAGCGATCCGGCGTGAACAAGGCAATGATCAGTTACCACTTCGGCGGGAAAGAGCAGCTCTACGCCGCCATCGTGGAAGAGAACGTCGGGCGGGCGGTCCCTCTCCTCGAGGAGCTGATCCCCGCCGACCTCTCCGCGCAGGACAAGCTGCGCCAGTTCATCCGCATCTTCGCGCAGATGCACATCGAGAAGGCCTCCCTCTCGGTCATCCTTCTGCGCGAGCTCCTGGCGGGAGGCCCCTTGATCGACAGCGTTTTCCGCGAGAAACTGTTCCGCGTTTTTCGAGTGATGGGCGAGATCTTGAAGCAGGGTGAACGTGAACGCACCTTGCGGAAGGTCTCGCCGGTCGAAGCACACACCTCGATGATCGGCGCGCTCCTCTTCTACTTCGCCACGCGCTCGGTGCGTGAGCGGATGGAGGCCGCGGGCAAGCTTCCCCCGAGCGGCGTGACGCCGGAGAGCTACGTCGCCTATCTCGAGGACCTGATGACGCGCGGCCTGGCGCCGGATCCGACGCCGCGACGCGCGTCGACCGCCGAGGCACGCTCGCCTCGGCGAAACGCCCCAAAGAAGCCGCGGGGCAACCCGCCGACCAAGACCGCCAGCCGACGGAGGACTTCGTGATGAATCCCGGCAGACTGAGTTCCTGCGTGCTGTTGCTCGCTCTGGCCGCGTGCGGCCGTGATGGCGCGCGCGATCGATTCCTTTCCTCTGGTCATATCGAGGCGACCGAAGTGCGGGTCGCGAGCAAGGTGCCCGGCCGCGTGAGCATGGTCAACGCGGAGGAGGGGACCCGCATCGAATTGGGCGCGGTGGTGGCGGAGGTCGACACCACCGACCTCCACCTTGGCCGGCTCGTGGCCGAGGCCGATCGCGGCCAGGCGATGGCGGAGCTCAATCTCCGTCGCGCCGGAAGCCGCCGCGAGGATGTCGCCGAGGCACGCGCCACACTCGCGCAAACCCAAGCCGAGCTCGAGGGCGCGGAGCGTGACCTCACGCGAATGAAGCGGCTCTTCGAATCGGGATCGGGAACGGAGAAGCAGCGCGACGACGCGACGACGCGACGCGACCTCGCCGCGGGAAAGCGCGACGCCGCACAGGATCGGCTCGAGCGCGCGCAGAACGGCAGCCGTCGCGAGGAGATCGATGCGGCCGAGGCGCGCGTGCAGTCGGCCGAAGCGCGGGTCTCGCAACTTAGGCAGCAGCTCGCCGACGCGCGTGTCACGGCGCCGCTCAGCGGACGCGTGACCGAGCGTTTGATCGAACCGGGGGAGATGGTCGGAGTCGGCACGCCGCTCTTCGTCGTGACCGAGATGGCGGCACCCTGGCTCACCATCTACGTCGATGAGCCGCAGCTGGCGCGCATTCATCTGGGCCAGTCGGTCGAGGTGGTGTCGGACAGCGGACAGACCCGGTCGGGCAAGATCAGCTTCATCTCGAGCGACGCCGAGTTCACCCCGCGAAACGTGCAGACGCGCGACGAGCGGGTGAAGCTCGTCTTCAAGGTGAAGGTCGCGCTCGAGAACGCGGATGAGCTCTGGAAGCCGGGCATGCCGGCCGAGGCGCGGCTCGCGGCGACGGGTGGTGCGTGATGAGCGAGGTCATCGTCGCCTTTCAAGACGTCACTCATCGCTACGGCAAGCTTACCGCGGTCGATCACGTCAGCTTCGAGGTCAAGCGCGGCGAGATGTTCGGCCTGATCGGTCCCGACGGCGCGGGCAAGACCACCTCGCTCCGCAGCGTGCTCGGGCTCCTCTCCCCCACCAGCGGGAGCATCCGCGTCTTCGGTCAGGATCCATGGATCGCTCGGCGCGCGCTCTCCGCGCGGCTGGGCTACCTCTCGCAGCGCTTCTCGATCTACGGCGACCTCACGATCGACGAGAACATCGGCTTCTTCGCCGAGGCGCATGGTGTGAATGACTGGCGACCACGGCGCGAGGAACTGCTCGAGCGGCTTCGCTTGAAGGCTTTCCGCACGCGGCTGGCCGAGCGGCTCTCGGGCGGCATGAAGCAGAAGCTCGCGCTCGCCTGCACGCTCATCCACACGCCCGAGCTGCTGGTGCTCGATGAGCCGACGACCGGCGTCGATCCGGTCTCGCGCCGCGAGTTCTGACGCATCCTGGGCGAGCTGCAGCGTGAAGGCCTCACGCTCCTCGCCACGACTCCCTATCTCGATGAAGCGGAGCGCTGCCAACGCGTCGGCCTGATCGACGGCGGAAGCCTACTCGTGGTCGACACGCCCGACGCGATTCGCGCCTCGAGCCACCGCACCATGCTCGAGGTGATCGCGCGGCCGCGGCGTCAGGCGCAGGAGCACCTGCGCGCGAGCAGCGAGGTGAGCGAGGTCGAGGTTTTCGGCGAACGACTCCACGTCACCCTGGCGAACGAAACCGCCAACGCCGACACGCTCAAGGCGTCGATGATCGGAGCGAACCTCGAGGTCGACTCGGTCCGTGTGATCGAGCCTTCGCTCGAGGATGTCTTCATCACGCGGCTCCGCACGCGCGGAACGCGGACCGGCGCGGTGACCGCGGTCGCGCTCGCGGCCATGATCGGCGCCGCGGCCCTGACCGGCGGCCTCGGCGCCGATGTCGCGCGGGCGCAAGACGCGACCGCATCCGGCGACTCCCTCGCGCTCGGCCTCACCGACGCGATCAGCCGGGCCCGGGCAGAATCGCCTCGACTCGAGAGCTACGACGCGCGCATCGACGCCGCTCGTGGAGCGACACAGGAGGCGAAGGCGGGACGCTTCCCCACCCTTTCGCTGAGCGCCGGCTACACGCGCTTGAGCGACGTGCCCGAGTTCTCGATCCAGATTCCCGGCGGTCCCGAGATGAGCCTCTTCCCCAATCTCGTCGATCGCTACACCGCGCGCGCCGGTGCGCGATGGGCGCTCTACACCGGCGGCCGCGTCGGCGCACTGGTCGACGCGGCGGAGCATCAGCTTCAAGCGAGCAGCGCCGATCGCGCCGCGCAGGATCTAGACCTCGTGCTCGAGACCACCGGCGCGTACTGGTCCTTGGTCACCGCGCGCGAGGAGGTGCGGGCGGCGGAGCACGCGCACGTCACGCTCGATGCGCATCTGACCGACGTTCAACATCGCGCGGATGTCGGTCTG
>CAZZAH010000300.1:0-5830 GCA_964652115.1 uncultured bacterium
CGATCCTCATGCGCGCGGTGGCCGACACCTCGGGCAACATCCTGGTCAACACGGCCCAGTCCTACGGCGTGAGGTCGGATGGGCTTTCGTTCCGGTGGTTCAACGGCAGCGGGACCGAGCTCGACAATCCCGTGCCCCAGCCCGAAGAGGTGGGCGAGATCTTCGTGGAGATCACCACCGCCGGCCGCGACCGCGTGGGCGATGCGTACCCCGAGATGGGACTCTCGACGACGATCTATCCGAGGAACTTGCCCCTCTCCCCCGCGCGTAGCCGGCCGGCCACGCCAAGCTGTACAGGACCGACCTATCCGAACTGCGAGGCGATCACCCTGACCTGGGCCACGCCGACGACCAACACCGACGGCACGGCGCTCCAGCTCGAGGACATCAGCCACTTCAATCTGTACCTCGGCTTGACCTCGGACGAGCTCTCCCCTTACACGCGCCTTGCGCGAACCATCAACACCTGGACGATCGGTGACCTCGAAGGAGGCGAAACCTACTTCATCGCGATCAGCTGCGAGAGCCGGTCGGGTGTGGAGAGCTTCCTTTGTACACGTCAGGCGAATCCGGGCTCGACCAAGATCCCGAACTCGGCCGGCACGCTGACCGTGATCGGCGTTCCCGGCACCGGCGTCACCCTCGCCTGGAGCACCGTCACGACCTTCACCGACGGCACGTCCATCTCGACCCCGGTGGACTACCACGTTCACCGCTCGACCACCGCGAGCTTCACGCCCGACGAAACGACCGAGATCGGCGAGGTGAGCTACTCGACGACCTACACCGACGACACGCTGGAAGACTGCAATACGTACTACTACCAGGTCGTGGCAGAGGCGTGCGGCAATGACGGCACGTCGACCAACGAGGTCCCATGGGACTACCCCGCGCCGCCGAGCGCGGTCAGCGGCATCGCGGCCACGCGCGGGACGAACGAAGGCGAAATGCACGTCAGCTGGGCCACCTTGACCACGCGCACCGACGGTTCAACCTTGAGCCCGGAGGACCTGGACCTCTACAAGGTCTATTACGACACCGTCGCCTACAGCACGGCGCAATGGGAGGAAGTATCGGCTCCCAGCACCTCGGTTACACTGACCGGCCTGGCGGCGTGCAAGACCTACTACTTCAACGTGCGAGGCGTCGACACCTGCGGGCATGACGGCGACCTCAACCCGGGCGGACAGGTCTCGACCTCGACCGGCGCGGAGTGCGATGTCGCCGATCCGGCCGCGCCGACCGCGCTCACCATGACGATGTACAACAACAGCCTCTCGCTGGTGTGGCCGCCCAATACGACCGACTGCGATCTGCAGAGCTATGAGATCTACTACGGGCATGCCGCGGGTGGACCGTACAACGGAACCGAGGCGGCGCAAGGGTCGAGCCCGGTCGTGGTGGACGCTCTCGCCGCGATCCAAGGCGGCGGCGTGTGCCGATACGATCTGACGGGCCTCTTGCCCTGCCAGACCTACGCCGTGCGCATCAAGTGCGTCGACAAGTGCGTGCCGGCCCACCGAAGCGACTATGGTCCCGAGATGTCGGGCATCACCACTTGCGTCGCCTGCACCATCACGAATAACTGCACCGTCTGGGGCGTGGACGGGACGGGCTACAAGAACCTCCACCTCGAGCTGTATAACAGCGACTCCATCGCCAACACGATGAAGACGCTCAAGCCGACCTACAGCGGCCTGGCGAAGGTGAAGGAAGTCTGGATGGGCGTGCCGCTCGTCAAGATCTGGGCGTCCAACGGAACGGCGGGAGGCGACGGCAACGTCGGCGACCGGCCTTCCGGTACGGAGCTCAACGTCGCCGACACGGTCGTCCCGACCTGGACGCGAAGCTACGACGGAGTGCCGTTGATGGTGCTGTTCGATACCGACGTCCGCGGCGTCCACGTCACGCTCGCGGCGAAGGGGGACGGCTCCGAGTGCACCGCGGCCGGGACCGGCACCGGCGCCAACAACATCGACGACTTCGACGACAACAACTACACCGGTTGGACCGTGCAGTCGGGAACCTGGAGCGTAACCAGCGGCGAGCTCATCTCGAGCAGCTCCTCGAACAACTACGCGATCAAGTCGCCGGCTGCATCCACCACCGCGACCACCGTGGAGTCGAAGGTGATGTGCACCGGTGGCAGCACATACTCCATCTACCTCATGTTCCGGTACCAGGACCAAAACAACTGCGGGCTCTTCGGCATCCGAACCGACACCGATCAAGTCCGCGCGGCGCGCCTCAATTCCGGCACCTTCACGCAGACCGGCTCGTACAGCATGACCCTGAACGACAACACCTGGTATGACCTGAAGGTCGTGGTCACCGGCTCGCGGGTCGAGGGCTACGTGAACTGCAACAAGGTGCTCGACATCACCGACAGCTCGCTTTGGGCGAGCGGCGGCACCGGCATCTCGACCCGGAAGGCGACGGCGAAGTTCGACGACTTCAAGAGCCTGGCGAGCGCGCCGCTGCCGTGATGTCGACTCGAAGGTTCGTCCCCTTTCTTGCCGCGCTCGCGGCGTGGGTGGTCAGCGTGACGGTCCTCTCCCCGAGTTCGCCTCGAGGCGAGGATCGCCTCGCTTCCGGAAGCCTCGCGTCGCCGTCCGCTGCGCGGGCAGAGCTGACCGCGGGCGATGACCTCACCATCTACTTCACCGCGGAGACGCACGGTAATCTGGAGCCCTGCGCCTGCCCGCAGAATCGACTCGGAGGGCTCGCGCGTCGGGTCGGCTTCCTCAATCGATCCGGCGAGAGCGCGGGGCCGGTGTTGCGGCTCGATGTCGGAGGATTTCTGCCGCTCGATCAGGTCCCGTTGCGCGATGACGCGGCAGTGGCCACCCGCTTCGTTCGGTTGTTGCTCCGCGGGCTCGAGCGATCGGGCTACGACGCGATCGCGCTCGATCGCGGCTCGCGTTCCTTCCTCGGCAAGGTCGCGCCCGCGGAGGCGAAGCGCCTCGACCAGGCCTTCCTCGACGCGAATCCGGTCGGGTCGCCACGACTGATGCGTTGGGGGCCGACCGGCATCGCCGTCCTCGCCATCGACGCGAGCGTGCGTGACACGGTCGCCGTGCTCGCCGCGGATGATGCACGACGGGCTGCCCGGGAGCTCTCGAGCAGCGGCGCGCAGCCTCTCCTCATCGTCTTGGCGCGGGCCGACGCGATCGAGGGACAACGCGTCGCCCAGCTGACCGACGCGGACCTGGTGCTCCTCTCGCGGGGCGCGAGGCCACGCCAGGCCTGGGAGATCGAAGGTTCCTACCTGGCGGGATGCGGCATCGACGGCAAGCAGGTGGGCGAGATCCACGTGCGCCGAAACGCCGGCCGCTTCGTCATAGAAGGCTTCGCGCTCCATCCGATGGACGAGAGCGTGGTCCCGGACGCGCCCACCAACGGCGAGGTCGCGCGCATCATGACGGAGGATGGCGTCTCGCTTCGCGCCTCGGTGCTGACCTCCGAATAGCGACCTGCCGAATAGAAACGGCCCCGGGGATGCACCTCCGGGGCCGTTCCTTTTTCAATTCCGAGAGCCGCCGAGCTTCGAGGTTAGAAGCCGAAGCGCTTCTTCAGAGCCTCGTGCTGGTTCCGAATCTCCGCCGGCAGGTGATCCCCGAACTTGGCGAAGAACTCCGCCTGCCCGTCGATCTCGCCGCGCCAATCGTTGGGATCGACCGAGAGGAGCTCCTCGAGCGCGCTCGGTGACAGATCCAACCCCTCGAGATGAAGCGCGTCCGCCGTCGGCACGTGACCGATCGGGGTCTCCTTCGCCTTGCCCCTCCCCTGGCACCGCTCGAGGGCCCAGAGCAGCGGGCGCAGGTTCTCCCCGTAGCCTGGCCAGAGGAACTTGTTGTTGGCGTCGGTCCTGAACCAGTTGACGTGGAAGATCGACGGCATCTTGTCGCTCTTCTCCCCCATCTTCAGCCAGTGGCCCCAGTAGTCGCCCATGTTGTAGCCGCAGAAGGGGAGCATCGCCATCGGGTCGCGGCGAACGACTCCGACCGCTCCGGTGGCCGCGGCGGTCGTCTCCGAAGCCATCGACGCGCCGACGAAGACGCCGTGCTTCCAATCGAACGACTGGTAGATGAGCGGCGCGGTGCGCGCGCGACGCCCGCCGAAGAAGATGGCCGAGATCGGCACGCCGGCCGGGTTCTCCCACTCCTTCGAGATCGAGGGACACTGACGCGCGGGCGCGGTGAAGCGGCTATTCGGGTGCGCCGCCTTCTCGCCCGAGGCGGGATCGAAACGATTCCCCTTCCAGTCGGTGAGCGGGCCCGGAGGCTCGTAACCGATGCCTTCCCACCACGGGTTCTTGTCCTCGGTCAGCGCCACGTTGGTGAAGATCGAGTTCTTCTCCGTGGAAAGCAGCGCGTTCGGGTTGGTCTTCATGCTCGTGCCCGGCGCCACGCCGAAGAAGCCGTTCTCAGGGTTGATCGCGTAGAGCCGGCCGTCCGCGCCGAACTTCATCCAGGCGATGTCGTCGCCGACCGTCCAGAACTTCCAGCCCGGCAGAGACGCCGGCGGGATGAGCATCGCGAGGTTGGTCTTGCCGCAGGCGCTCGGGAACGCGGCCGCGATGTAGGTGACCTTTCCCTCGGGGCTCTCGATGCCGACGATGAGCATGTGCTCGGCGAGCCATCCTTGATCACGTCCCATCACGCTGGCGATACGAAGGGCATAGCACTTCTTCCCCAAGAGCGCGTTGCCGCCGTAGCCGGAGCCGATGCTCCAGACGGTGCGGGTGTCGGGGAAGTGCGCGATGAAGCGCCGATCGGGCGAGAGGTCGCCGAGCGAGTGGAAGCCTTTGCAGTAGTCGGTCGAGTCGCCGAGCTGCTCCAGCGCGGCCTTCCCCATCCGGGTCATGACCCGCATGTTGGCGACGACGTAGCGACTGTCGGTGATCTCGACCCCGACCTTCGAGATCGGCGAGCCGAGGGGGCCCATCACGTAAGGGATGACATACATGGTGCGGCCGCGCATCGCGTCCTTGTAGAGCGGCCAGATCTTCTCGCGCGCGGCATTCGGCGCCAACCAGTTGTTGGTCGGGCCGGCGTCGATCTCTTTCTCCGAGCAGATGAACGTGAGGTGCTCGGTCCGCGCGACATCAGTGGGATTGCTCCGATGATAGAAGCAGTTCGGGTGCGTCTTCTCGTTCATGCGAGTGAAGACGCCTTCCTCCAACGCTTCCTTCATCAGCGTGTCGTGCTCCGCATCAGATCCGTCCAACCAAACGACGCGGTCCGGCCGGGTTTGGGCCGCGCACTCCTCCACCCACTTTTCCAGGTCACGATTCATGGCTTTCTCCCATCCTCGCGCTCGAAGGGCCACCGCAGCCTGAGTCGACGCGCGCAAATCCACGCGCGACAGTAACGCCTAGGGCAACGTCGCCCAAGCGCGATCCTGGAGCTTTCGACCGGAATCAGCGTGCGAGCTCGAGGCGGTCCGCCGCGGTCAGGCCCACGACCGCCGGATGCTTCAGCCGGCGCTCCACCGAAATCGCGTAGAAACGCTCCTTCATGCCGGCAGAGGCCTTCACCCGCGCCGTCACCCGCGATCCCCTCATCGTCTACACCTCGAGCATCTTCGCCATCCTCGGCCTGCGCGCGCTCTACCTCGTGATGGCCGGACTGGTCTCCTGGCTTCGACCGCCCGGTCCGAACGAAAAGAACACGGCCCGGACGCGCTAATCGCGTTCGGGCCGTGTTCGATTGGTCGGCTCGGATTGACCAATCGGTTTCAAAGAAAGTGCCGGCCTATTTGTTGGCCATCGTTTCCACGATGGTCGGCGTGACCAGGATGACCAGCTCCCTCTTCTCCTTCCGGGTAT
>CAZZAH010000301.1:0-5823 GCA_964652115.1 uncultured bacterium
TAACACGGCGAAAACAACACGGAGCCAGCGGCCATTTGTCACCAATCAATCGCTGGCGAAGCAGGATCTGCGCGACTTTACGGAAGGATGGCTAGTCGGAGTCCCACCGAGCGAGACGTCTCCCTCGACGGGCGTGTCTTCGAGCGCTCCTCGACACTACCGGGGAGACCTTCTCAGGGTTAAAGGAGGCCAGGCGGCGATTATGTCGTTGCGCGCCACTACGAGGCGCTACGCGGTTCAACCTGGAGACGTTAGTGGCTTCGTTTTGGGCGGGGTGCTGGCATGGCTGGAAAGGCAGTACATCGGCGGTCACCTGGTGTGGCTCGCGGAAAACGACGCGCGGGGTACGACTCGATTGTGTGAAAATCTTTTGGACGTCGCATTTTATATCTACGCGCTTGACGTGCGAGCTTCAACTACGCTGAAGATATCGATTCTCGCAGCGTTCTTAAATAGCATCTTGGGAAGCGCTCCTTCGTGGTTGCGGCTGGACGTGGGTCACCGTTTTCAGAAGGAAGTCATGCGCATCATCGACGATATCTGTGATACCACAGGCGTGATGGGTGTGGATGCACTCAATCTATTAATCGCTCTGCGAGGCCTCGGAGTGGTGCGCGGGTTCGCACAAGATCACCTGCTGGGCGTGTTTCGCATTCGTGCGGCGGATCCGGCCGGGAGTGGGTCAGACCTCCATATTGCTGACGATCAGCTTAGCTACTTTCAGTGCATGTGCCTGCTTTACTACATTGCGGACGAGGTACAATACGCAAAGTTACGTGAAGCGCTCGAGAGCTTCTTGAGGCGACGATTCCAGAGTGTGAGGAGACCGTTCAGGGACACCGAGACGACCCTCTTCTTCCTTGATTCTCTGAGCTGTCCGTTCGTCTCTCGTCCAACGAAATACAGCATCCTCGAATCGGTTTGGGTATCGACCGGCAGGTCTGTGCCATCTGGGGCAGACCTTGGAGCGGCGTTGGAGTCCATCGGGGGGAGGGACTGGTTCTTCTGCTGGCGGCCAGACCTTAGCCTCGAAGCGCTACTGAAGAAGTGGGAGCGTCGGCCGGCATATGAGGCGTAGGTTTCAGCGGGGTGGCGATTCGTTGCGTCGTCGAGTCTAGGGGGAGTCTTCCCTCCAGGCACGCGAAATCCAGCCGTGCTCCGTTCGCCACTGGAACGGGTTGCGGCTGAGCCCGTGAGGAAGGGCACACACCAGGCTACGGACGCCACCCCGCTTCACCTCGGGTCGGTCAAGCGTGAGTTCAATCCGGGCTTAGCCTCAGGCTGGCTTTCACCTTGGTCCCGCACCGATCCGATCGAAGAGTTAGCCGCGAGGCAACGGCCTTGGGGATTCGCCTCTCACCTGGAACGCCGCGCCCGCGCGAGAATCTCCTCGATCACCGCGGTCTTGGCGTCGGCGTAGTGCTGGGTGTAGCGCCAGACGAGCGCGGCCAGCTCGCGTTTCGTCCGCTCGTAGAGCATGCGCTCCTCGGCGTGGCTCCTCAGCCAATCCCGGAAGAGAAGCATCCGCTCGATCTCCCCGCATCCTTCGCTCAAGACGTGGAGATTGACCGGCGTGTCGGGCCCTTTCAGGAGCCGATGCTCGAACCACCTCGGCTCGCGGATGTGGAGGACGTATCCCGCGGCCTCGAGTGGCGGCACGTAGGCGGGCTCGTCGGCGGAGTCGGCCACCGCGAGCAGGATGTCGATCCGGGGCTTGGCCGCGAGCCCCGGCACCGACGTCGACCCGACATGCTCGAGCCGACGCGCGCGATCGACGAGCGCCTGCCGGATGCGCTCCGCCTCGCGCGCGAAGAGCTCGGGCCATCTGGGGTCGTAGTCCGCGAGGTGAATCGTGCTCGCGTGCACCTCAAGCGGCCCCAACCTCACGGCCCGAAGCTCTTCCTCGCTCGTCGGCTCGCGCTCGGCCTCCGGCTCATCCATCGAGTCGGTCCTGCATTCGCGGTCTACTGAAGCGTCGCGTGAACCGCGGCCGGCGGTCCCAACCTCAAGCGCATCGATTCGATCGCGTCGAGTCTCCGGCGGAGAAGCGTTTTGTACTCGGCCGCGTGTGTGTGATGCAGCTCATGCAGCTTCTGGGTGTGCGCCGTGTCGAGCAGCTCCATCAGGACCTGCCCCTCGAATTCATTCAGATCCAGCCTCATCTTTGCCTCCGGCGATCCCCGTCCGCGATGCGGAAGCGCCTCGCTTGGGAGATCTTCCTCGATCGTACGCCTGCGCGGGCGCCCATGAGGAAGTTTGCGCCGAAACCTGACGGACCGATCGGGCCTCCGCGGACTTAATCCCGGTAGCGGGACTTGAGGCGGCCCCAGCTCATCGGCGAGACGGCGCTCAGTGAGTCGGGGCAGACGACGAAGCTGTCGACCACCGCCACGCCCTGCTCGCCGATCAGGCAGATCGACCCAACGCTGGCGTCGAGCCAACCCCAAAGATGCACTCAGCCAGACCGCGGCCGGGCGGCAGTCCGAGCACGAGAGCCAATGCGCCACAGGTAGCAGCGATCGGCTTCATGGCAATACCTCCGCGGTGAGCATAGTGTTGGAATCCGCCATGCGCAAAGCAGTCAACACGGGCATCCGCCGCGGCCAGATCGAGGTGATCGGCGCCGCACTTTTGTTTGCCGCGAGCGTGCCCGCGAACAAGATGCTTCTGGCTGATGTTCCTCCGCTCGCCCTCTCCGGTGCGCTCTATCTGTCGGCCGGGCTTTTCTCCGCGCTGCTCTTTCGTTACCCGGGGGCCGCAGCGATGGAGAGCGATCAGAACGCGATCCGAGGAAGCGAGTGGGGTTGGCTCGCCGCGGCGGTCGGCTCGGGCGGGGTTCTCGCGCCTCTATTCCTCTTCACTGGTCTGCGGCAAGTCAGCGGTCATGCGGCGGGGTTGCTCCTCAACTTCGAAGCGGTGTTCACGATCGCCTTCGGGGTCCTGATCTACGGGGAACGCCTCGGAAAGCGCGGTTGGCTCGGGGCGACGACGGTCGTGCTCGGCTCGCTCTTGCTCGCAATGCCCGGAGAGTCCTCCGGCGACGGCCACAACGTCGTCGGCGTCGCCCTCGTGGTCGGCGCCTGCGCGCTCTGGGGGCTCGACAACAACCTCACGCAACGGGTCAGCCTGCGTGACGCGCGCCAGGTGGTCGCGGTCAAGGGACTGATCGGCGGCGCAACCAGCCTCGTTCTCGCCGCCACCTTCACAGGGTTCGGAGACTGGAGCGCCGGAAGACTCGTCGCGGTCGCCTTGGTGGGAGCGCTCTCCTTCGGCCTTTCGATCGCGCTCTTCGTGCGCGGACTACGTCAGCTCGGCGTCCTTCAGACCGGAACTCTCTTCGCGCTCGCGCCGGGATTCGCCGCGGTCCTCTCCTGGATCGTGCTGCGAGAGCCTCTGCGCGACTCTGCGCTCGCCTCGCTCGTGATCATGACGGCGGGAGCGATCTTCCTCGCGAGCGATCGGCACGAGCATGCCCACCATCACGAGGCGCTGGATCACGTTCACGAGCACGAACACGATTCACATCACCAGCACGAGCATGGAGACGGAGAAGTCGCGGGGCACCGTCACACGCATCCCCATCGGCACCAGGAGCTCTCGCACGCGCATCCGCACGCGCACGACGTGCACCATCGGCATCGGTAGCGGCAGGTTCGATTCAGCAGCCTCTACTGCGCGCGCTCCGCTCAACCTTGCTGCTGGTCGACGCTCCTTGTCCAGGCGGGCGTTGACGGCGTAGACTTTCCCCGCGTCAATCGGTCGAGATCGCTTTTCACCCGGACGATTGGGAGGGCGGCATGCTGAAGTATGCACTCGCGAGTTTTCTGATGCTCCTTTCGGCTCGGTCGAACGCCCAGATCATCATGCCGGACGCCACGCTGACCGCGAAGCCCGCTTCCCCGACCTACGTCTGCGAGAACGACGATGACGCTTGCGGGCAGACTCGTTGGGGCTCGCTCGGCACATACGACTTCACCGTCTTCCTGAGTGCATGGACTGCGAGCGATCGGCTTCGTTTCTCGCTTCAGCTTCCAACCGAGTGGCAAATCGAGAGCGCGGAATTGTGCGGTGCATCCTTGATCGCAGGACACCTACTCAATCCGTACGCTGGTCTCGAGATCCAGACGGAGGAGTGCCGCGATTCGCATCCTCCGGTGCTCCACCTGCGCGTCGCTTGTACAACCCAAGGAACCGCGAAGCTGTGGGGCTTTCCTGGGGATCCAGACTGGCAGTCGACCGAGGGAGCACTATTCCGACGTTGCAATGGGACCTGGCTGAACGTGAGCCCAGGTTATGTCCCGGTGCAGGGGGTCAGCATTGGACATCCTTGCCCCGAAATTCTCCACTCGAGCGCGTGCGATTTCTGCTCTGACGGCGCGGCAGGACGGACGGATCCGGCATACCCTGACCTCGTGCTTGACCCCGGGACCCAGGGAAGCCGCGACCTGCTCGTGTGGGGTCGAGTGCACGACTATTGCGGGCGGTTACCGGAATGCGGTGACACGGAGTGGCCCTCCTCGAATTGCTATGGCGGCGTCGAGGTCTCCGACGACGGCTCCGGCGGTGGCGGTTCCCCTTGGCTCAGCTTGGAGTTTCTCTCCGATGACGGCAACGAACACTACTTTCGACTTCATGCCGACGCCGGGAGCTACGCGCCAGGCGTTTACCACGCCTCTCTCCGGATTTCGGCCGGTGGCTGTTTTACTTGTCAAGACGTCTGCGTGCCGATCGAATTGCAGGTCAGATATCCAGCCGCCGCCGTCGAGGACCATATTCCGATCAAGCCCTCTCCACTCATGGTTGTTGGCAACCCCGTTCGCGACCAAGTGAACCTTCGCTTCGTCGATGATAGATCGCCACGCCGATTGACCTTGTCCTTGTACGACGCAGGGGGACGGCACTCCGCGCAGCTGTTCGATGGGACCAGCAGTGGTCCGTCGGTCTCCGCTCCGATACCCGTCGGAACATCGCCTGGCGTCTACTTCGTGCGCGCCGAAGGCGACGGCTGGAGCAGGTCCGTTCCGATTGTGATCTTGCGCTGAGCAGCGCGAGACCGCCTCGGACGGCGAGCCTACTGCGTTCGCTTGAGCGGCTGCCAGCTCGAGTCGGTCGCCGTGCGCGGATCGAAGCTCGGATTCGGATCGCCGACGATGCGCCCGGTCGTCGGGTTCACCCAGTAGACGGTGTTGGTGCTCGGCAGCTCGACCGGCTGATTGGTGTAGGGATTGTCATAGCGCTCGACCGCGCCGAGCGCCTGTCGGAACTGGTCATTGTTCCGCGCCTGCGATGCGTCGCGCTCGTTCGTGACCTGATTCCACTGCTGCTGCGAGTACTCCCGATTGCGCCGCGCCTGCTCGCCCAATGCGATCGAGTTCTGAAGATTCTGCTGCGCGATGCCTGAGGCACCGAAGGCGGCCGCGTTGGTGATCTCGACCTGGCCCGCCACATCGGGCAACCACGACGCGTAGCTTGGCCACTGCGAGGCTTCGGACGCGGCCCAGGTCATCACCATCGAGCAAAAGTCGTAGTTCGGCGCGACGCTGCAGCGCGCCACGCCACGGCACGGAACGCCGTTGACGTAGTATTCGACGTCGTACTCCCACGCGGAGGGAAAGCCGAGCACCGGCTTCGCCTGACGTGCTTGACCGAAGCGCAGGCTCTGCAACCCAAGCTGTGAAAGCTTGTCCATGAGGTACTGGCCGGGGTTGTAATTCGACGGCAGGCCGACGTTCCCCACCATGGTCGTGATCGCGCGCTGATCAGGCGCGCGCAGAACGACGGCGAACTGTCCATCCTCGGCGACCTGCCATCCGGGCGGCACGA
>CAZZAH010000302.1:0-5817 GCA_964652115.1 uncultured bacterium
GCGGCCGGCGGAATGGCTCTTCTCGTTGGCGAACACTCGGACACGCGGTATTGACCGGCGCGACTGGGATGCTGGAGAGATCCGCGGCGTGAGGTGGACCATCCGCAGTTTCGCCCGGCGATTCGCAATCCTCGCGCTCCTGCTCCTTGGCTGGTGTCATGCGCTGCCCGCGCTCTCCGAAGCGAACGAGTCGAAGGAGGCAAAGCCGCACCGACGCGGCTGGAACGTGTTCGCCGAACCTGACTCCGCGACGATCGCGCGTCGCGCGAGGATCGGAAATCCGTTTCGCGCAGAGCCCGGATCCTCACGGCCCTGGATCGTCCTCGAGAGCGGGTTCGCGCATCAGCCGATCCGCACCCGCTGGTACCGGCAGTGGAACTCACCGAGTGGAGCGCTCAGGCGGAGGGACGACCAAGCGTTCGCTGCGCTCGTGAGCCTCGGCGCGATGCGAAACGTCTCCTCGAACATCGCCCTGGGGTTCGGCTTCGACTCAACCATCGATGGGCAACAGGACCGAATCGCCGCCAAGCCTCGCGTTCGGTACTGGGTGGATCATCTGACAAGCCTCGAGCTCGCCGCCGGTCCGATGGTGTGGGTACGCTCGGGGACCGGCTATCCCGAGCCGTTCTGGTCGAGCGCGTTCAGCATCAATCTGGCCGACCTGCTTTCGTTCGGAATCGCGGTTGAGACTCCGCAGTTCGGCGGGTCCGGTCCGGCGCGTGAGATCCTCTCGGTCCGACTGGGTTCACTCCCCGCGCTTGGCGCGCTGTGTCTCGCGGGGGTGGTCCTTTCGACCTACGAACCGCCGCAGCACCCGAAGCGATAACGCTTCCCCGCGCTCAGGGCGTGATCGCGCTCAGTCGATCCCGAGCCGTTTGCGCTTCCGAGTTTGACGGCTCGAGCCGTAGCGCCTCGTCGTAGTCGTTGAGCGCGTCGCGCGTGCGGCCCAGCTCTTCGAAGAGCATCGCGCGCACCAGGCGATTCTCCACGCTCGATGGATCGATCTCGACCGCGAGGTCGAGCTGTCGAAGCGCGGCTGCCATCTGTCGCCCGCGATAGAGCACGATCCCAAGTTTCCGATGCGCGGGCGCGTAGCGCGGGTAAGCCTCGACCGCGAAGCCGAACGCGTCCTCCGCTTCCAGATTCCGACCCGCCTCGAGGAAGGCCGACCCCGCCGCGTAGTAATTCAGCGCGCGTTGCGCTCGATGGTAAGGAAACGGGATGAGCGCGAGGGCGAGCGCGATGAACGCCGAGCCCAACGCAACGTTCTGGCGTCGTGTCTGGAGGAAGCCGCCCAACTCGGTCACGCCGATCGCGGCGCGTACCCAGTCGATCAGGCGAGTAAGGGCAATCCCGGCGAAGATGGCAAGGAGCGGCACCAGCGGAGCGCGATAGCGTCCCGCGACGAAGAACGCGATCAGGCTGAGCCAAAGCACGGCCAGCATCGCGCTCAGCACCCAGCGCGAGCGGCGGCTCCAGGTCAGCACGGTACCGAGCGCGGCGAGCGAAAATAGCGTCGCGAAGTTCCAGAGGAAGCCCAAGAGCTGGAGCAGGACCGAGTGATCGGCATAGGCCTCGATCGCATCGGTATCGCAGACCTCGCCCGCGCTGAGCGAGAGGCGGGCCTTCTTCACCAGCAGCACCAGCCACGACGCGGGGCGATGCGCGATGTAGCTCAACGCTGCCTTCGTCCAATGCGCGGAGACGCCGGCGGGGGAGAGGCTCTTCCCCTCGGCCTTCTCGGCTAGGGTGCGTGCGTCGTCGCGCTCGAAACGCGCGTCGCCCCGTCCCGCGATCAGAGGCCGATAGCGGCCGTCCGCCTCCGGGTTGTTCCCGATCCAGAGATTCGGCCCGAGCTGCGAGGTGGTGAGCGCGAACTCCCCGCCGACGATCACGTTTCGCAGCGTGACCGGCGCCACTGCCAGCAGGAATCCGGCGAGGAAGACCGCGGCCGGCTTCCATCCGAGCGGACGTCGAGCGGACGCGTGCAGTCGTGCGAAGCTCAGAGGCGCATCGCGCAGAAGCAACCACGGCACCACCGCCACCAGGAGCGCCAGCGCGTTCTCGCGCGAGAGGCAGAGCACACCGAGCGCCAGACCGGCGAGCAGCCCGCGTGCGCGAGTCCGCCTTCCGTCGTAGCGCAGGAGCGCGAGCAGGAAGACCGAGAAGAGCGCGACGTCGAGCACCGTCTTCTGGATCAGCCCATCGTAGAAGACGAGCGGAGGATAGAAAGCGAGCATGAGGCCCGCGATCACGCCCGCGCGTCGCCCGAAAAAGTGCGCCCCTGCCTCCGCCGCCGCGCCGACGCCGATCGCGCCGATCAAGGCCTGCACGATTCGCGCGGGCCAGAGCGACGGCCCGAAGAGCGCGTGCATCACGCCGAGGAAGTAGGGATAGAGCGGCGCTTGATAGAAGACGCCGTGGCCGAGCCAATCTCCGCCCGCGATGGCGAGCCCCCACTCGTGGTAGGTCTTGGCATCGCCGACCGGCAGTCGGACCAGAAGCGAAGCGGAGATCTCGAGCAGGTAGAGCAGACGGATGAAGAGCGCCGCGCTGAACCCGAGGAGGAAGGGAGAGCGGAGCTGGCGGGGAAGCTTCACCCGCCTTCGCACCGCTCTCGAGCGTTTCATTCGATACGGGATTCGGCCCCCAGCTGGCAGATTTCCAAGAGCACTCCGCCGGTGGTGCGTGGATGGAAGAACAGCACCTTCTTCCCACCGGCACCGACGAACGGCTCGGCCGACAACGCTTCAAAGCCGAGCCCGACCAATCGATCGCGCTCCGCCTCGATGTTATCGACCTGAAGAGCGACGTGATGCACTCCCGCGCCCTTCTTCTCGATGAATTTCGCGACGGTCGAGCTCGGGTCGGTCGGATACAGAAGCTCGAGGTGGGACTCGCCCACCGCGAGGTGATAGGAGCGGAGCTGCTGGCTGGGGACATCCTCGATCTGCTCGAGACGAAGCCCGAGCGCTTCGGAGAAGGTCTGGAGCGCACGAGCCGGGTCCAGCACCGCGATGCCGATGTGATCGATCTTCCGAATCATGGGAAGACTCCTTTCGAACGAACTCTGCGCGCGCGCCATCGTCGGCGCGTCCGCGACCGGGCGATCTTAGCAGCGCCGCGCGTGCAGGCGGAGCATCGAGGCAGAGCGTTGAAATCCTCTCGCCACGCGTCCGCCGCGACTCTAAGCTCCGCGCGCCCGAAGGAAGGCGCCACGCGCGAGGAGATCCATGGAGACGGAAGCACGCCTCTTCGCCGATTACGAACCAGACCCTCCGGCCCGCGTTGAGCAGGCGTCCCTCTGGTGCCGGATCGCGGCCCGTGGCGACGAGGCGGCGGTCGCGGCGCTCATCGTGGCGCGCGATGGCGGAGCACTCGATGAAACGGAGGCCGCGCTCCTCGATGGATGGATCCCCTCGCGAGTAGACGGCGAGCAAAGATGATGCTCGTTCGAGGAATCCGCGTGTTGCTCCTCGCGCTGCTTGCCGCGGCGGCCTCCTGCATCTCCGGCGCCGGCGCGGTCGACTACGGCGCATGCGTCCGCTGGACCGGGCAGGTCGACCTGGGCGCGCCGGTCACGAGCGCCGCGAGCGATGGGGTGCTCGCCGTTTCGATCGCGGGCAGCGTGTGCCACGTCTCGAACGTGTCGGTGCCCGCGTATCCGACGCTCATGGGAACGGTGCCCCTCGCATCCGCGTCGACTCGAGTCATCGCGGTCGCGGACGGCTACGCCTACCTCGAGGACGATGACGCCCTCATCGTGCTCGACGTACGCCAAGAGGTGCAGCCCGCGCCCGTCGGATCGGTCAACCTGGCGAGCCCGGGAGGGAAACCTGGAGCTTTGATCGGTTCGACGCTCTATCTCGCACGCGGCGCGGCGGGACTCGAGATCATCGACCTGAGCTCGAAGAGCCACCCGATTCTGCTCGGCGCCATCTTCGCGGGCGATTCGGTGACGGATGTGGCCGCATCCGGGGACACGCTGGCCCTGCTCTCGAGCGGGCAGCTCTTCCGCCTGCTCGACGCGCACGTGCCCGGCGCTCCAACCCTGCTCGGATCGATCACGCTGCCGCCGATGCCGGGCGATCTCGATATCTCCGGGGCATTGCTCGCGGTCTCGAACACGCAGAACGATCGCGTGCAGCTCTTCGACCTCAGCAACCCGAGCGCGATCACGCTGCGCGGAAGTCTGGCGCTTCCGATCGCCGCCGATCACATCGACCTCGAGGGGCATCGGCTCATCGCCTCGCGCAAGCAGGTGGACGAGGGCTACGAGGTGCTCGTGATCGACGCGAGCGATCCGACCGCGCCGCGCGTGCTCGGCGGATCGGGTACGCCGGAGGAGCCGAATGACGTGAGGCTTCGCGCGGATCGCGTGCTGATCGCCGGTGGTGCGGCCGGGCTCGGGCTGATCACGCTCGGCAACGGCGCGTCCCCGCCGATCGTGGGGAGCTTCAGCGGCGCGTTTCAGGCGGCGCGCGGGCTCGATGTCGCCGGCGACCGCGCCTACTTCCTCGAAGGCGCGCTCGGACGCGTGCACATCTTGGACGTCAGCAATCCCGCGACGCCGATCAGGCTCGGAGGGCTCACGACCGCATCGGCGAACGCGGACCTCGCGGTCAACGGATCATTGCTCGCGATCACGATCGATGCGGCCGGCGTCGAATTCTGGGACGTGAGCAACCCGGCCGCGCCGGCCTTTCGCTCGCGCTTCGACACGCAACGCGCGCGCAAGGTGGCGTGGAGCGGAACGCGGCTCTACGTAGCCGACGATCTCGGGCTCTACATCCTCGACCTGGTGAATCCAGCCGCGCCCGTGCTGCGGGGGAGCCTTGGCACGAGCGGCGGCGCGGCCGATGTCGCGGTCTTGGGCAATACGGTCTATCTCGCGGCGCGCGAGGCGGGCGTGCGCGTGATCGATGTCACGAATGTGAACGCGCCCGCGCTCGTGACCACGCTCGACACGCCGCGCAGCGCGCTCGGGCTCGATCTCCGCGGCCCGCGTCTCGCGGTGGCCGACGGAATCGGCGGGCTCCGGCTTTACGATCTCGCGACGCCGCTCGCTCCGACGCTCGAAGGGGTGGCGTCGCTCCCCGGCACCGCGCGCGAGGTGTCGCTCGACGCGGACGTCGCCTACGTTGCCGATGACGCCTCGATGGTGGCGGTCGATCTCCGCGATCCGGCCGAGCCTTACTACGCGGGCTGTGGTCTTCCGTGGGACACCATCGATCTCGCGGCGAGCGGCGGCTACGTCTACGCGGCGAACGCGTCGTTCGGGCTTCGCATCGTGCCGGGACATGTGGCGCCGGTGGCGACGATCGATGCGCGGACCACGCTGTCGCTATCGCTCGTGGTCGCTCCGAATCCTTCTCGTGGCCCATTCTGGGTCGCGCTGCGTGGCTCGGACGGGGGACGGTCGGCAGAACGAGCCATCGCTTGGCAGCTCTTCGATGTCGGCGGGCGCTGCGTGTGGAGCGCGGCTACGCTCTCGCGCGAGGAAGCGCACCGACTGTCGCCTCGACGCGCCGACGGGGCAGCGCTCACGGAAGGGACGTATTTCCTCCGCGTCGTGACGTCGGGCGCGACGCAAACGACCTCGATCGAACTCCTGCGCTGATCTGCGCGTGGAGCCGCGGATACCGTCAGTCCACAGCCACGGTCCTCAGCGCAGCAAGGCGAGCAGCGCGCCGGCCGCGACCGCGGTGCCGATGACGCCGGCCACATTCGGTCCCATTGCGTGCATCAAGAGGTAATTGTCGCGGTCTTCCTCCTGCGCGACGTTGTGGGCGACGCGTGCCGCCATCGGCACGGCGG
>CAZZAH010000303.1:0-5266 GCA_964652115.1 uncultured bacterium
CGGAGTTCCACCCCGACGTGTGGGGCCCGGCGGTGATCGGCGATCCGGCGAGGACGGAAGCGGCATTGCGCGCGGTCGCGGGTGACAAGTACAGCCATCGCCAGCTCGACGACTACGTGGAGCTGATCGAACGCACCCTTCGCTCGGTGCCGGTCGTCGCCAAGGTCACGACCGCGGGCACCCTCGATGAGCGCGTCTATCTGCAGTACTCGCAGGAGCGGCTCGCTTCCTACGGCGTGAGCGAGGCATCGTTGCCCGACCTCCTCGCCGCTCGAAACGTGGCGCCGCGCGGCGGCGTGCTCGAGGTCGGCGATCACAACCTGCGGGTCGAGGCGGCGGGCGAGTTCGCCGATGAGTCCGAGATCGGCCAGGTGATGGTGCCGATTCGTGGCGGCGGCCAGATCTACCTTCGCGACCTGGTCGACATCGCGCGGAGCTACGAGACCCCGGCGCGCTTCTTGAACTTCTACAGCCGGCCGACGGCCCACGACGCCTCGACCGGCAAGACGGAGTGGACGCGCACCCGCGCCATCACCCTCTCGATCCAGATGAAGGCCGGAGAGAAGATCACCGAGTTCGATCACGCGGTCGACGAGAAGCTGCACGAGCTCGAGGCGCAGTTGCCGGATGATCTCCTGCTCGCGCGCACGTCCGATCAACCGCAGCAGGTGGAGGAGAACGTCCACCTCTTCATGTCGAGCCTGTACGAGGCGGTGATCCTGGTGGTGCTCGTGTCGCTGATCGGGTTCTGGGAGTGGCGCTCGGCGCTTCTGATGGCGCTCTCGATTCCGCTCACCTTGGCCATGACCTTCGGCATGATGCAGCTCTTCGGCATCGATCTTCAGCAGGTGTCGATCGCCTCCCTCATCATCGCGCTCGGCCTACTGGTCGATGATCCGGTGGTGGCGGGCGACGCGATCAAGCGCGACCTCGCGCATGGGCACAGGCGGCTCGTCGCCGCCTGGTTCGGCCCCACCAGGCTGGCCAAGGCGATCCTCTACGCCACGCTGACCAACATCGCGGCCTATCTGCCGTTCCTTCTCCTGACCGGAGAGGTCGGACGGTTCATCTACAGCCTGCCGATCGTGATCGGTTGCTCGCTCGTCGCCTCGCGGCTCGTCTCGATGACCTTCATTCCACTGCTCGGCTACTACATCCTTCGACCGAAGTCGGAGCCGACGGTGGAGGAGCGGCGGAAGCAGGGCTTCTTCGCCCTCTACTACCGCGCTGGTTCCTGGGCGATCAATCATCGGTGGCCGGCGCTCGGCCTGGCCTGCCTCTTCCTCTTCGGCGGCGTCGTCTTCGCCAAGCAGATCAAGTCGGAGTTCTTCTCCAAGGACCTGCAGTACCTGGCGACGGTCGACGTCTGGTTGCCGGAAGACGCCAATCTGGCCGCCACCGGCGTGATCGCGCACGACGCCGAGACGATCATCCGCCACGCGGCCGACGAGTACGGCGTCGAGCATCCGGACAAGAAGGGGAAGCCTCGCCAGGTGCTCGCCTCGATCAGCACCTTCTTGGGCGGCGGCGCGCCGCGCTTCTGGTCGTCGGTCTCGCCGGAGCAGGAGCAGACGAACTACGCGCAGATCATCCTGCAATCCCGCGACAAGCACGACACCGCGCACATCCTCTCCTTCATCCAGGCGGCGGTCGACCGCGAGATCGCGGGCGCCACGATCGACGTGCGTCAGCTCGAGACCGGTGCGGCGGTCGGCATCCCGATCGCGATCCGCGTCTCCGGCGAGAGCGAGCAGGAGCTGCGTCGATTGGCGGCGGAGCTCAAGGGGATCCTGCGCGCGACGGGCGGCGTCGCGCGCGTGCGCGACGACTGGGGCGCCGAGAGCTTCGCGCTGCAAGTGGGCGTCGACGCCGATCGCGCGAACCTGACCGGCGTCTCCAACTACGACGTGGTCGGCTCCTCGATGGCGGCGCTGAACGGCGCGCGCGTCGGCTCGCTTCGTGACGGCGACAAGCAGATCCCGGTGGTGGCGCGGCTCAAGATGCGCGAGCGCGCGACCGCGGGCGACCTGGCGAGCCTCTACGTCAGCGCGGGCCACGGCGCGCACGTCGTTCCGCTCAGTCAGATCGCGACCGTCGACTACTCGATGCAGACCGAGCGCATCCAGCGGCGTCAGCAGTTCCGCACCATCACGGTGAGCGCGTTCGCGCGGCCGGGAGTGCTGCCTTCCGAGGCGCTCATGAAGGCGATGCCGCGCATCCGCGAGCTCGAGGCGGGGCTGCCGCCCGGGTTCGACTTGCAGATCGCGGGCGAGTACCACGAGCAGGTGAAGTCGTTCAAGAACCTCTCGATGGTGATGCTGATGTCGATCTTGGCGATCTTCCTGACGCTCGTGATCCAGTTCAAGCACGCGTGGAAGCCGCTGGTCGTCTTCGCGGCGATCCCCTTCGGCGTGATCGGCGCGTTGATCGGGTTGCGCGTGACCGGGACCCCGTTCGGCTTCATGGCCTTCCTCGGAGTGGCGAGTCTGATCGGCGTCATCGTGAGCCACATCATCGTGCTCTTCGACTTCATCGAGGAGGCGAGGGAGCATGGCGCGTCGCTCCAGGACGCGCTGCTCGATGCCGGCATCGTCAGGCTTCGGCCGGTCTTGATCACGGTCGGGGCCACCGTGATCGCGCTCTTCCCGCTGGCGGCGCACGGCGGTCCGATGTGGCAGCCGATGTGCTACACCCAGATCGGTGGGCTGGTCGCGGCGACCTTCGTCACGCTGCTGCTCGTGCCGGTGCTTTACACGATCTTCGTGAAGGACTTCCGGCTGATCCGGTGGGAGCGTTAGCGGAACGGCTCGATCGGTGATCGCTAGTCGGCGGCTTGGAGGCCGTGCTTTTCGATGCGGGTGCGAAGTTGCGCCCGCGTCAAGCCGAGCAGCCGAGCCGCCTTCGATTTGTTATCGCCCGCGCGGCCGAGCGCTTCGATGATCATCTCGCGCTCCGCCGCGTCGAGGCCGGCGCGATCGCGAGGGCGCGCGGCGGAGTCTCTGCCGTCGCGTCCGTCGATCGGCATCGGTGACGGCACGGCGCTCGATGACGCTGCCACCGCGGAGGCGCTCGCCACCGATGGCGCCGCACGCTGGGCGACGCGCAGCGCGGTGATGCCGACCGGCAGATGCTCACTGGTGATCAGGCCGCCATCGCAGAGGATCACCGCGCGTTCGAGCGCGTTCCTGAGCTCACGCACGTTCCCCGGCCACGGGTACTCGAGCAGCGTCGCGTGCACCTCGCGCGACACGCCGGCGGCGGGCCGACCGATCGAGCGGCCGATCTCCTCCAAGAACGCATCGACCAGAAGGAAGATGTCCTCCGTGCGCTCGCGCAGCGGCGGCAAGGCAAGCTCGAAGACGGCGAGGCGATAGTAGAGATCCTCGCGGAAGGTGCCCTGGCCGATCATCGTCTTCAGATTGCGATTGGTGGCGGCGAGCACGCGCGCGTTCGCCTTCTGCGTCACCGCGCCGCCCACGCGTTGGTACTCGCGCTCCTGCAGCACGCGGAGGAACTTCGCCTGCACCGCCGGGCTCATCTCGCCCACCTCGTCGAGGAAGAGAACGCCACCCGCCGCCTGCTCGATCTTGCCGGCGCGTGCGGTGAGTGCACCGGTGAAGGCGCCGCGCTCGTGACCGAAGAGCTCCGATTCGAGGAGCTGCTCCGGTAGCGCGGCACAGTTGAGCGCGACGAAGGGACCGTCCTTCCGCGGCGACCCGCGATGAATGAGGCGCGCCACCACCTCTTTGCCGGTCCCCGACTCGCCCGTCAGAAGCACGGTGGTTTCGGTTGATGCCACCTTGGTCGCGAGGTCGAGCACGTCGCGCCAACGACGCGAGCGCCCGAGTGCACGATGCGGGCTCAACGCCTCGAGCTCCCGCGAGAGAAGCTGCACGCGCTCGGCCAGAACCTCCGCGCGCTGCTCGGCCGCCGCGGCGCGGCGCGCTTCCTCCGCCAGCTCATGGTGCGCGAGGGCGAGCGCGACATGCTCGGCCACGCGGAGCGCGAACTCGGCGTCCTCCTCGTCATAGACGCCGGGCGTTCGCGACATGAAGTCGAGCCCGCCCGCGAGCTCGCCGTTCAAGCGCACCGGCACCCGCACGCGCGAGCGGATGCCTTGCACGGTGTAGCCCTGGATCCAGAACGGATCGAGCTGAACGTCGACCTCATGCGGCCGATCGGGCTTCGAGTGGACGAGCTGGGCGCGCACGCGATAGTCGGGCAGCACGGTGTAGTCGCGCACCACCACGTACTCCCAGCCCATGAAGACCTGCTCCTCCGGACCGAGCGGGTACTCGGGCATCTCGCGCACATCGCGCGTCGCGCCGTGAGCCGCATGGATGGTCGCGTGCTTTCGATCGGCGGAGAGGAGCCCCAAGGCAAGGAAGTCGTGCGGCAGGATCTCCTGCGCGATCTGCGAGAGCTGTTGGAAGATCGCGCGCACATCGAGGCTTCGCGCGAAGGCAGGCAGCAGTCGCTCGAGCGCCTCGCGACGACGACGACGCTTTGCCTCCGCGCCGGCCAGTCGTTCGTGCGCGAGCGCCACGCCGACCAGCTCGGCCACGACCGCAAGTCCGCGAGCGTGGCTCTCGTCGAATCGATTCGGCTCGACCGCCACCAAGATGAGCGCGCCATGCGAGGCGGCACCGCGGCCGAGAGGCAGCTTCAGGATCGAGCGAATCCCCAGCTCGAGCAGCGCGCGATCGACCGGATAGGCCGGATCGAGCTCACTCGCCGCATCACGCACCAACACGAGGAGGTTGTCGTCGTTCAGCCAGAGTCGCGGCGAGTACTCGGTTCGGAGGAAGATCCGTTCGTTGAGCTCATCGGCGGGAACGACGCGCGCCGCGATCGCCACACGCACGCGATCGCCCGATTCGTAACGCGAGATGCCCATTCCGTCGAAAGGAACGACGACGCGACACGCCTCCGCCACTCGCTCCCAAACCGCGTCGAGCTCGAGCGAGGTCGAGATGGCATGTGCGACCGACGAGAGCGCGAACTCGAGCTCCCCTGCTTCGAATCCCGGGTGATTCGACATGCGGGAGATTCTAGCAGCGCGCCGCAGCTCAGCGTCTCGTCGACGAGGAACCAGCAGCACTTTTCTCCGCATTGTCTATAATGCTCGTCGCATCTTTCATCCAGAACGAAGAGGAGCGACGATCCCATGGCTCCGGCACAAGGGAGGCGAGTCACGATGAGCTACTGGATCGTCGCGGGCGGTCTCGCATTCATCGGCGCGATCGGCATCGTCGCCCTCTCGCTC
>CAZZAH010000303.1:5276-5790 GCA_964652115.1 uncultured bacterium
ACACGATCGAACGGCGCGGTCCCTTCGAGATCGTCACGCGCCATCGAAGCGACGACTACTACTCGATCCGCTACCAGGGGAAGCCGTTCACCTTCGAGGGCAAGGCGGGGATGTACGGCGACTCCACGCAGCTCTACGAGTGGATGAACTCCGTCATCACCTTCGATGACGACTCGCCGGTGATGCTGGTCAACGTCGGCGATCCGATCAACTCAGGCTTCTTCTACCTCGTGCGCGAGGTGGATGGCCGCGCGGACGCGAAGTACGTCGGACCTTCCCGCGGCGGGGTCTCCGCCGATTGGCTCGACCGCGTTGCGAACGAACCGGCAGAGGACGGAACACGGAACATAACCCTGCATCGAGGTAGCTTGCGCGGCGGACGTTGGCTCTTGCTGACGGACGCGACCGTCTTCGACACGCGGACCTTCGCCGCCCACCCGCTGCCGGAAACGGCCGGCGTCTACTACCAGAGCTTCGCGCGCCCGCTCGGCCTCTCGCCCGATGAGCGGAGCTT
>CAZZAH010000304.1:0-5773 GCA_964652115.1 uncultured bacterium
TCGCGTAAGATCAACCCCGATCCTCTTTGCTGCATCACCCAGAGACTTTCCGCGGAGGACCTATGCCCCGGCACGGCTCGCTCTTCCTCGCACTCGCACTCGCGCTCGCGCTCGCCGGCCCGGCGATGGCCGCCGGCTGGTCGGACCAGTTCGGCGATCCGGCGCCCGGAATTCCCGGAGGGCTCAACGGTCCGGTCTACGCCTTGCTCGCGCATGGCGACGAGCTCATCGTCGGCGGTCAATTCAGCCAAGCGGGCGAGGTCGCGGTCGACAACATCGCGCGTTGGGATGGCGCCGCTTGGTCCTCGCTTGGCCTCGGAGTCGACGGCGCGGTTCGAGCGCTGGCAGCCCAGGGCGACACGGTGCTCGTGGGCGGAGACTTCGAGCATGCGGGCGGGCTCGACGCGGCACACATCGCAAGCTGGGACGCGACGCAAGGCTGGCGCGCAACGCCGTCATCGCTCGATGGCTCGGTGCAAGCGCTCTACTTCGACGGCGCGCGCGTCTACGCCGGCGGGGACTTCTTGGGCTCCGGCTCGACCGTGCTCAATCGCGTCGGTGCGTGGGACGGCACGCAGTGGTCCGCGTTCGGAGCCGGGGTCAACGCGCGTGTCTCCGCCTTCGCGCCTTACGCGGGTGAGCTCATCGTGAGCGGATGGTTCAATCTCGCCGATGGGGTTGCGGTCAACCGCATCGCACGTTGGGATGGCGCGCACTTTTCGCCTCTCTCGATCGGACTCAACGGGCCGGGCTGGGCCGCGCGCGTTTATCAAGGCGAGCTCGTCATCGGCGGCTTCTTCGAGTTCGCGGGCGGGAACTCGGCGGTCGGTGTGGCCCGATGGAACGGCACGACCTGGGGCGGATTCTCGACCGGGCTCGCGGGCAACGTGGTTGCGCTTGAAGAGCTCGAGGGTGATCTCGTGGCGGGAGGTTGGTACACGCTGGCGGGCGGCGCCCCGATGCCGCGCCTCGCGCGTTGGAACGGCAGCCAGTGGATCGGCTTCGCGAACGGGCTCAACGATCGTGTGCATGCACTTGCCGTCTGGGCCGGAAGCCTCTTCGTCGGAGGCGACTTTGGCCAGGCGAGCGGCATCCCTTCGCGTCATCTCGCACGCTGGGATCCGGAGACCTCGAGCGTGCCGGTCGCCTGGAGTGAGCCGCTGCAGGTTTGGCCCAACCCGGCGAAGGATGCGCTCCACTGGCGCCTCGACACGCCGCTCACCGGCGTGAGGCTTCTCTCGATCGACGGACGTGCGATCGAAGGCGACGCGCTCCGCTTCGACACTCCCGGGTCGCTTCGCTTGGACGGCCTGCCGCGTGGCGCCTACCTACTCGAGCTCGGCACGGGAGGCGGCCGGCGCCACGCGAGGTTCATTCACACGCGCTAGAGCGAGCGAAGGAACGCGAGCAACGCCGCTCGCTCCTCGCCCGACATCTCGATCACGCGATCACTCGACGGCTTTCCCTCGCCGCCGTGCCAGAGGATCGCCTCCATGAAGCTGCGCGCGCGCCCATCGTGCAGCAGCTCGAGCTCGCCGTTCACCGTCTCGAGGAGACCGATTCCCCAGAGCGGCGCGGTGCGCCATTCGCGGCCGGTCGCCTCGAAGTCGGGACGTCCGTCGGCGAGATCGTCGCCCATGTCATGCAGCAGAAGATCGGTGAAGGGGAAGATGGTCTGACGCGAGACCTCCGGCAGCTCGGGATGATCGCCCGTCTCCAGTCGCGGCACATGGCAGCTCGCGCAGCCGGCCGATTCGAAGAGCGATTGTCCACGCACGACCTCGGGGTCACGCACCGAGCGTCGTGCGGGGACACCGAGCGAGCGCACGTAGAAGGCGGTGGCATCGAGCGTGCTCGCGTCGATCTCCGGATCGTCGGCCGCGTCGTCCGCCTGGCCCGCCTGGCCAAAGCTCGACTCGACCGGACGCAGAGGGGAGGTGACGCCCATGTCGCCGTTGTACGCGTCGGCCGTCTGCTGCGTGAGGTCAGGCTCGTTCGCCTTCCAGCCGAAGCGGCCGATTCGCCGCTCGCCCCTGGCCGCGTCCCACACGTAGTTGGGTCGACCTGAAACCTCACCGGTCTGCCGCGCGGCGAGGTCGAGGATCGTCGCCTCCGGGACCGCCTCGAGCAGGCCGAGTCCGAAGACCGCCGGTGCGATTCGTGGCGAGAGCATCACGTTCGCGGGCACGGGCACCGACGGAGTACCGATCGAGTAGCTCGGCTTTCGTAGGGTGTAGACGGCACCGTCGCTCATGGTGACGCCCCTGTCCTCCCACGCGCTCAGCCCGCTCCCCTCCGGCGCGCGGCCGAAGATCGCACGATCCTGAAGCTGGAGTCCGAGCCCCGGCACCGCCATCGGACCGCCATGCTCGCCGTCTCCGGGCACGCTCAGACGAAGGAGCAGCGAGCGTTTTCCGCGTCCGTTACCGACATGACAGCCGGAGCAAGAGGTCTGGTTGAAGATCGGTCCGAGCCCACCGAATCGTTCCGCGGGCGCGCTCACGAAGGTGCGGTCGAAGGCGACATCACCGTCTCGGTGCTTCGCGAGATGCGCGCCGCTCAGATTGGGCGCGGGGAGCTTGAACGCATTGCTCGACGCTTCGAACACGGTGGTGCCGCCGCCCGAGTAGGTCTCGGGCGGGATCTCGTCCTTGGGTTTCGTCGCGTCGTCGCCACAGCCGGTGGCCATCGCCAGGATCGACGCCAAAGCGAGTGCGCACGCCGCTCGCGTAAGCCCGTAGCCTGCGCGCCGGATCACATGCGCTCCAGCAGCGGCGCGACGTCCTCCTCGAGCGTCTGCTGCACGCGCCGCACCTTCTCCTGCGCCGCCTCGATCGCTGTGCCGTTGGTGAAGATCGCCTGCGAGAAGGGAGGAGGCACCTGATTGATCCCTGCGATGGCCGCCTCGATCTCCGCGCGCAGTCTGGCATCGAGCGCCGGATCGAAGTGCGCGACGAGCGACGCCACGCCCGCACCGGCCTGGCCGCCGTAGTGACCGAGGTAGAGGTTCTGCAGGCTCCGGATGTTGTCGGCGAAGTCGGCGAGTGAGTTCGCGCTGAAGCGGGACTCTTCCAGCACCGGATCGCGCGCGCTGTAAGGATCGTTGATCTTCCCGTTGGCGACCTCGTCCGCGATCGAGATCATCCCGGTTACGAGCTCCTGCACGCCCGCCTTCTGGCTCACGTACACGCTGCCGGTTTCCCCCGCGTCCGCCAGCTGCGCGACGTAGTTGCCGCCATTCGGGCTCCACGCGACCACGAGCTGATGCGTCGCGCCGGCAAAGCTCGCCGTCACCGCTTCCAAGTATTCGAGCTCGCGCGGCGTGAGAGTCGACGCTTCACGCGCGCCGCTCTCGCCGAAGAGGAGGTACTCGATCGTGTGAAAGCCCTTGAGCGTCCCCTCGAGCCCGTCGACGAACTCGCGCGTGAGCACCGAGCCGGAAGCCAGCACCGCCTCGAGATCGTTGACGTTGACCGGCCAGCTGTCGATCGAAGGATCGATGCCCTGGGTCGCGACCGGACCGAAAAGAAAGCTCTCCGACTGCTCCCACGGCGTGCGGGCCTCGCGCCAAGCCTCGCGTGCAGCGGCGAGGTTCGCTTCGTTCTTGTTGCCGGCGAGAGTGCCGACCGCGCTCTGAAGATCCTCGGCCCGCGCGTCCAGAGCGGCATACGTAGCGAGGATCACATGCTCCGCGCTCGTTTCGAGCAGCGGTCCGGCATCGAACTGCGTGTCGGGCGGGGTCGACTTGTCGTCGTCGGAACAACCCGGAAGCGTTCCCACCGCGAAGGCGGCGAGCAGCGCGGACCCGAGAAGCGTGATACGAGAGCGATTCATTTCATTCCTCCTGAAGGTCAAAACTCGAAGCCGATGCCGAGTGTGGTGGTGCGCTCGATGTTGTCGCGCGATAGGCCGAGCTCTCGATGCGAGTACTCGCCCTTCAAGACGACGTCTTCCGCCGGCTCCCAGTTGAGGCCGGCCGCGTTGGTCGTGCGCTCCCACCGTGGGTTGTCGAAGACCTCGCCTTCGACGTCATACATCGAGTCGTAGAAGTCATGGCGGACGTAGAGGTCGAGGCGCTGCCGTCCCTCTGCGATCCAATGGCCGAGGTCGCAGGCCGCTTCGATCGAGTATCCGAGCGCGGCGCTCCCGACCGGCGTTCGCTTGACGTTGAGGTTGTTCGAGAGATTCCGATTCGCGCGCGAGACCAAGTCGGCGTTCTCGAGCTCGCCGTAGAGCACCACGCCCTGCAGTGCGAGGGGGCCGCGCTCACCGCGCGCGTGCGCATCGAGGACCATGACGTGCGCGTCGATCGCGAGGTCCGGCTTCGGCCGGTTATCCGAGCTGTTCCCGTAGTAGGCCGACGCGCCGATGGTCGATTCGTCATCGAGCTGATAGTCGACGCGCGCGGCCCACGCGAAGTCGTCGGCCGCCACCGTCTCGAAGCGCAGCTGATGCCCACGCGCGACCCAGCTTCCCGAGCTGAATCCGGAGGAGTCGAGCCCGTTGACGAGAGAGATGCGCGTCACGAGGCGGCGCGGGACCTCGACGCGCAGCTGCAAGCCGTCCTCGTACCAGTTGACCGGAATGAGCGACGACTCCATCTCGCTTCGCACCGGCGCGCGGTACTCGCTCGGTTCGTCGTACACCGCGGCGAGGCCGAAGGGCACCTTCACGCGTCCGACGCTCACATCGACGTTCGGGTGAAGGAGGAACGTGAGGTTGAGCTGCTCCAGGCTGACCTCGCCGCCCTTTTCGATTTCCTGCTCGAACTCACCGAACTCCTCGAAGCGATCGAACTCGAGGGTCGAGCCGGTGCCGCCGTGCTCGAACTCGATCTCGCCCAGCACACGCACCCGCTCGCTCAGCCGCGCCGAGGGGTAGAGGGTCAGGCGTTCGAGGTCGATCTGATCGCGGCGTCCGGGGTCGGTCTCCCAGTCGGGATGGACGAAGTAGGCCGTGCCGTAGCCGTGGAGTTGGAAGTCGGTCGGCTTCGCGTAGGCCGAAGCGGCGAGGAGCAGGAGTGCCGCCGGCAGGAGCTCCCCAAGCGGAGGCAAGGCATGCTCGCTCGCTCGCCGCGAGACCGGGCGCCATCGGAATGCGAAGAGGGAACGGGACAATCGGTGGGCGAGAGACGCTCGAACCGGCAAGCGAAGCAACGGACCTCCTCTGTTGAAATGTTACTGAGACCGTATATCAGCCACGGCCGAAGAGGAAATACCTGGACGGCCCGACGATGTCAAGCCCGTCGCTGTGAGAGGGATGTTTTGTCGCTCGCATAACCTGGACAGTGATATGGCGGCGGGGGCGTGAGCCCCGCGCTCGAGCACGGCAGCGGAGAAAGCGACTGCACTCGGGATCCCGGTCCACTAGACTTTTCCACGCGAGCATCGGACCTGCGGTCGGCTTCGTCCCCCGGAGCACCGTGGCCAAGTGATCGACCTGCGATCGGCTCTGTGTCGCCGGCTGCCTCTTCCCCCCAAGGCTCCCGCGCGGCGAGTCGCGTCCTCTACCTCAATCCCCGGGAGGGCTCCAATGATTCGAATTGCTACCGTGCTTGGCTCCGTCGCGCTGGTCGCGACTCTCGCCGCGCCCGCGTCCGCGGTCGATTACCGGCGGGTTTACGAAGGGAGCGAGACCATCCACGTGACCGCCCCGAGCGACACCGACGGCGGCTGCGGCACGCTGCTCATGAATGCGGACGGGACCTACGAGAATGGCTACGGCTGGGACTACGCTGGTGTCGTGCCGCCGTACTACGGCGCCTTCGCCGAGT
>CAZZAH010000305.1:0-5773 GCA_964652115.1 uncultured bacterium
GTGTGGCGCTTGTTAAACTTACCACTCGCGCCGGTGCCGCTAACCGCCGTCCAGCTCGTCGCGCCCGAGAAAACGCGACGCGTCGTGCACGAACCACTCCGGGTACTGAAACAGCGAGCCGTGCCCCGCGTCCGGATAGAGAATCAGCTGCGCGTTCGGGATCTGCTGTGAAAGAGCGTAAGCATTAAAGGTCGGGATCATGATGTCGTGGGTGCCGTTCGCGACGAGCGTCGGCTGCGCCACACGCTTCAAGCGAGCGAAGGCATCGCCATTCGTTTCGCCCCAGGTGTGGATGGCCGCGAGCTGAGCATGGATCGCTTGCGCGCTGGGCTCGGGCTCGCGCTCCGCTCGCATCGACATCCGTCTTACATATCGCATGCCCGCGGCCTGGCTCGATTCCGTGGAATGAAAGAACAGAAAGAGTAGTGCTTCGGCCTCGCCGGGCATCTTCGTCGCGGCGGTCACGACGTCGGGGCGGAACATGCCGGCGGCGCCGGGACCTCCGGTTCCGGCGAGGATCACGCGTCTGATCGGGCATGAGCCGTCGAAGAGCATCTGCTGCGCGATCATTCCGCCCAGCGAGAAGCCGAGCAGGTCGACCCGCGAATGCGGAAGTGCGTTGATGGCAACGAGCGCGTCGATGAAGGCGCACGCATCGCGAGCCATGGCGACCACATTGTCCGGCGTGAGCCCGCCCGATCGCCCGACGCCTCGATTGTCGAACAGGATCACCGGCCGATCGGCGGCCAACCCGTCGACGACAGCCGGGTCCCAGTTGTCCATGTTGCCGCGAAAATGCTGTAGCAGAACGAGGGGCGTTCCGGCTTCGAGCCCCACTCGGCGATAGGCGAAGCGGACTCCCACCGCTTCAACGAACATCGTCGGGGCGGTTTCATGTGTCTGGTGCACCCGTCCTCCTTCCGGCTGCATGAACGAGCCGGATCACGAAAGCCACGATTGGCCGGCCGGTCGAATGCGCCGCTCGCATCCGAGGTGCATAGAATCGAGGACTGGGAGAGACCCGCGCTTCAGTCAGATGACTGAATCCGAGGGGCAACTCTCCTCCACCCCGTGTGAACGGCAGGCCCGGCTTGACTCCACCGCGGCCCGACAGCAAGATCGCCCGTTCACATTCACAGCGCCCTTCGCGAACTCCGGCGATCGAGTATCTCTGCGCGAAGACCGGACGCGCGGGTGCATACCCTTCGGAGCGTTGCATAGGGTCATGAGCGGCGCCGAGTGGCAAGCACCCGAGCTCATCGGGCGAGACCGTGAGGTGCGCGCACTCACCGAGCGGATCGATGCGGCGACCACTCCGCGAGGCGGAGCACTCCTGATTCGAGGTGCGGCCGGAATCGGAAAGTCCTCGCTCCTGGAAGCGGCCCGCGGTCACGCGACGGCCAAGCGATTCCAGATTCTAACGACCACCGGAGTTCAGTCCGAGGCGTTCCTGCCCTTCGCCGGGCTGCATCAGCTCCTTCGCCCCATGCTCCGCGAGGTCGATCGCCTGCCGGAGTCCTATGGCAAGGCGATCCGTGCTGCCTTCGGCCAAGGCGAAGAGGCCGCGCCGAGTCCGTACCTGATCGCGCTCTCGGTTCTTCAACTGCTGGGCGAGTGCGCGGAGTCGGCGCCGGTCCTTCTGCTCGTGGATGACGCTCACTGGCTCGACCTCCCGACGGCCGAGGCTTTGGCCTTCATCGCGAGGAGACTGGAGTCCGACGCCGTCGTGTTGATCTCCGCGATGCGCGACGGCTTCGAGAGCCCATTCCTGCGGGCGCGAATTCCGGAGTTAAGAGTCGAAGCGCTCTCGGAGGTCGAAGCCTCCACCTTGCTCGATTCGTGCGCCCCAGGCTTGAATCCGGCGCTTCGCGAACGACTTTTGGCTGAAGCTACCGGAAATCCGCTGGCCTTGGTGGAGCTCCCCCGCGCGCTGCATGCGGCCGCGGGCAGCACGCCCGATCCCTCCACCGCTCGACTCCCGCTGACCGATCGTCTGGAGCTTGCCTTCGCCGATCGATTGTCGGTTCTTTCGCACGGCGCGCGGCGCTTCCTCCATCTCGCCTCCGGCGAAGACAAGGGGATGCTCGATCAGCTCTTGAGCGCCGCCTCAAAGGTCACGGGCCAGGAGATGACGCTCGAGGTGGTGGAGGAAGCGCGAGCGGCGGGCCTCGTCGAGGTGGAGCAGAGCCGGCTCCGTTTTCGACATCCGCTCGTCCGCTCGGCGATCTACCAGGCGATGACCCTGGCGGAACGACAGTCCGCCCACGCCGCACTGGCGGAGGTGTCCGGCGACGATCCGGACCGACGCGTGTGGCATCTGGCCGCGGCCGCGATCGGAAAGAACGAGCAGATCGCCTCGGAGCTCGACGCGCTCGCCTTGCGCGCACATCACCGCGGCGCGACCAGCATCGCGCTCGAAGCCTACGAGCGCGCGGCGCAGCTCGCCGACGACACTGCCCGACAAGGCCGCTTGCTGATGGCGGCGCGCCATGCCTTGGTCCTCGGTCGAGGTAGCGCGATGTCACGCCTCTTGACCGAGCTCGACGATCATAAGCTCGGGCCGATGGATCGGCTGCAGGCAGCTTGGCTGCGCGAGGTGAGCACACAGAAGCCGGGGTCGGGCCCGCCGCTGACCAACTCGTTCATCGAGCTCGCCGACCGGATGCGAGCCGAGGGGGACGCACCGCGTGGGCTTCAAGCGCTCCTCACCATCGCGTATCGGTGTTGGTGGTCCAATCCCGACGATGCCACGCGCGCGCACACGGTCGAGGTCGCGGAGCGATTTCCGCTGGCTGAAAGCGATCCGCGACTGATCTATGTGCTCGCCCTCGCCAGCCCGGTGGAGCGAGGCGCCGTCGTGGTCGAACGGGTCGCGCGTCTTCTGCCGGAGCTCCAGCCGGAGACCGCTCCCGAATCGCAGCTGCTCGGGGTCGCGTGCATGGCGGTCGGTGACTTCGTGAACGCCGAGCTCTTCATGGACGCGAGCATCCACTACAGCCGTGCCCATGGGCTCCTCGGCGTGCTCGTGACCAAGCTCGCGACGCAAGCGTGGATCAAGATTCCGCGCGGAGACTGGAAGCCGGCGCTCTCGATGGCAAGCGAGGCGGCGCGCATCGCGGACGAGATCGGACAGACAAACTGGATCACCATGGCCAACCTGGCCGAGGCGACGAACAGCGCCTACCGCGGTGACATCGCCACCGCAGAAGCCCTGGCTGCGGCGAGCGACAAGGTGCTCCTTCCGCTCGGCGCCCTGTCGATGCTGGCGTTGCTGCAGTACGCCAGGGGCGCGGCGGCTCTGGCCGACGGTCGTCACGACGAGGCGTACCAGCACCTCCGTCGGGTCTTCGATCCTCTCGACAGCGCGTATCACCCATTCGTCCGAAGCTGGGTGTTGGTCGATCTGGTCGAAGCGGCGCTCTATTCGGGACACGAGCAGGAGGCGGCTGCCTTCGTGCGCGAGCTCGAGCCGATCGCCACACGGTCGCGCTCGCCTTTGCTCGAAGCGAGCCTTCAGTTCGCGCGGCCCGCACTGTTTCCCGACGAGCACGAGGCCGCGTTTCGGTCAAGCCTCGCTGCCGGACTCGCGAGCTGGCCCTTCATTCGCGCGCGTCTTCAGCTGGTGTACGGCCTCTGGCTGCGACGCCAACGCAGGGCAGCCGACTCGCGCGCTCCGTTGCGCGCCGCGAGGGACACCTTCGACGCGCTCGGAGCCGTGCCTTGGAGCGAGCGGGCTCGACAAGAGCTGCGTGCCTCGGGCGAGACGAGTCGCCGGCGGACGCATGACCTGACCGACGCGTTGTCACCGCAGGAGCTTCAGATCGCGAAACTGGCCGCGGCCGGATTGAGCAACAAGGAGATCAGCCAACAGCTCTTCCTCTCACACCGCACGATCGGGTCGCACCTCTATCGAATCTTCCCCAAGCTCGGGATCACCGCGCGCTCTCACCTGCGCGCCGCGCTCGACGATCGCTCCACGGAGCAGAGCCGCTAAACCACCCGCTCGCGTCTCCCCTCTCCTGCCTTCACTCGAACGCCCGCTCGTTTTCAGTCACATGACTCAAGCGAGTCGTCGGGCGGTTTCGCGATTCTGGCTTCGGCGCTCAGAGCGCGATCCGTGGTGCCCGGCGCCGTGGATCGCCCGGAACGCCGGCAAGGAGAGCAACAGTTCGAGCAACGAGAAGGAGACCGTCATGACCAATGCTCAGAAGATCCAGCTGACCAACACGCAGGGCGGCGATCCGGAGTCGATCCGCCCCTTCCAGGTGAGTGTCCCCGAGTCCGAGCTCGTCGATCTGCGCCGGAGGATCGAGGAGACGCGCTGGCCGGAGAAGGAAACCGTCACCGACGCTTCGCAGGGCGTGCAGCTCGCCACGGCACGCCGGCTCGCAAGCTACTGGTCGACGGACTACGACTGGCGGGCGTGCGAGGCGAAGCTCAACGTCCTGCCTCAGTTCATCACCAACATCGATGGGCTCGACATTCACTTCATCCACGTGCGCTCGAAGCACGAGAACGCGCTGCCGGTGATCATCACGCACGGATGGCCCGGCTCGATCGTCGAGCAGATGAAGCTCATCGGCCCGCTCACCGATCCCACCGCGTTCGGCGGCCGAGCCGAGGACGCGTTCGACGTCGTGATTCCTTCGATGCCGGGCTACGCCTTCTCCGGCAAGCCGACCACGGCCGGATGGAGCCCCGACCGCATCGCGCGTGCCTGGGTCGCGCTGATGAAGCGCCTCGGCTATGCGAGGTACGTCGCGCAGGGAGGCGACTGGGGTTCGCTCGTCACCGAGCTGATGGGTCTGCTCGCTCCGCGCGAGTTGCTGGCCATCCACACCAACATGGCCGGCGTCATTCCCGACGACATCGACCAGGCCGCGTTCGCGGGAAAGCCGGCCCCCGTGGGTCTGTCCGCGGACGAGAAGCTCGCCTACGAGCGGCTGCAGTTCGTCTATCAGAAGGGAATCGCCTACGGATTCCAGATGGGCCTGCGCCCGCAGACGCTCTACGGAATCGCGGATTCACCCGTCGGCCTCGCGGCCTACTTCCTCGATCACGATGCGCGAAGCTACGAGCTGATCGCACGCGTCTTCGAAGGGCAGTCCGAGGGCCTGACGCGTGACGACATCCTCGACAACATCACGATCACCTGGTTGACCAACACGGCACTTTCCGGCGCGCGTCTCTACTGGGAGTACTGGGGGAAGGGCTACTTCAACGTCAAGGGCGTCAAGATCCCGGTCGCGGTGAGTGTCTTTCCCGACGAGCTCTATCCCGCCCCTCGCAGCTGGGCCGAACGTGCTTTCCCCAACCTCATCTTCTTCAACAAGCACGACAAGGGCGGGCACTTCGCCGCCTGGGAACAGCCCACACTCCTGACGGCCGATCTGAGAGCGGCGTTCCAACCGCTCAGGGTCGAAGCGGCGACGGCCACTCGCTGAGTCGAGCACTCACGACCGCGACGGGCACGCGGCCAACGCCGAAGGAGGCGCTTGCCGCCGCCCGCGCGGTCCCTTCCAACCGAGACAAGTAACGAGTGCCGCGAGGCTCGCGAAGCCTGCGGAGAAGGAGAGCGAATGTTCAGCGCATCTCGATCGTTCACCGGACGCCAGGTCACCGCGAGCTCGGAATCCGCGATCCTCATCGCGCTTTTCACGATCGGCCTTGCGGCGTGCCTTCCGAGGATTGCCACCGCCGATCACCAGCAGACACCCAAGAGTCAGGAGAAGAAGATGAACAGCTCAGTCGGCCAACTCGATCGTGCCCCGCG
>CAZZAH010000306.1:0-5770 GCA_964652115.1 uncultured bacterium
GAGCTCCTCGATCGTCCGACGATCCATCTCTCGCATCCGAGCGGCATCGACCAGCGGGAAGGAGTCGGCCTGAAGCGGGGACGCTTCGCGTGTCGAGGAAGCGACGCGGCCGATCCGGGGCGGCGTCACGGATCGACTCGGCCTTGGCCGGCGTCGCCGCCCGACGTATCGCCGTTCAGTCGATCGATCACCGGCAAGAGCTCGAGAATGTCATCGACGTCGAAATCGGCGCCCGACTCGACGGTGCCGAAGGTGTCGCCGTAGCGCGCGAAGACGGTGCGGATGCCGACCCCTTTGGCGCCGATCATGTCACGGTCGGGCCAGTCGCCGACCATCAGCACCTCCTCGGGCGGGAGCGCGAGCTGTTCGAGCGCGTGACGGAAGGGCCGCGGGCTCGGCTTCCGCTCACCCGTATCGTCGAAGGTGATGACGGGCCGGAAGACATGCTGGAGCCCGAGTTGATGCAGCCTCTGCCAAGCCTGCAAGGCGGGCGCGTCGGAGATCACCGCCAGCTTCAGCCCGCGGCGAAGCAGCTCCATCAGGGTGAGGCCGACATGCGGATAGGCGACGAGGTGGCTTTCACGCGCGCGCCGGTAATGCACGATCCCGGCGGCCAAGAGCTCCGGCGGCACTCGGCCGTAGAGCTCCTTCAGGAAGTGATCGAAGACGCGCTGGTACTCGATCCCTTCCTGGTCGTACACCGCGAAGATCCGGCGGCGGGCTTCCTCGGCGGGGAGTTTCAAGCCCATGTCGACCATGCCGTCGACCGCGGCCGCGATCGAGGCGCTCTTCGTCTTCATGAAGTCGGTCAGGGTGTTGTCTAAGTCGAAGAGAACGGCTCGAATCATGGACGCGCGACTCCCGGATCCTGGGGCCGGCGGACGGCCCGGAAGAGCCGGCGGGTTCGATCGGGCGCCAAACGAGCTCGAGCGCGTACCGCTTCGAAGGCCGACTACTTCGAGGACTGGCTAACCGACCGACCGTAGCTGATCTCGCCGTTGTCGATGCGAATGTTGAACCCGCAAGTGGGGTTCGTGCAGACCCAGGCCTTGTACTTGATGGGAGCGCCGTCGCGCCCGTAGTCGGAGAGCGGGATCAAGACGCCTTCATGGCACTTCCGACACTCCGGGAAACGATCCTTCATCGTCTACCTCCCCACACGCGCGGGGCCGCGCGTTCCCTTCCCAGGATCGAGGCCAAGGCCTTACGCCCCGAGGCGCGGCCCACTGCCTTCCCTTCAACCCCCCAAACACTCGCGGAGCCGACCGGCGAGAGCATTGCTCCGCATTCCGGTCGCGATCGTCCGGGTCCGTCCGGAAGCTGTCAACACATTTCCGGGAACGGCCCGCTTCCACGTCAAATCGGGTCGCGATGCTCGAGGGTGCTTACGTCTTGCGCTCTTTTTTCTCGGCCGCGGGGAAGAGGATGTTGTTCAAAATCAATCGGTAGCCGGGAGAATTCTTGTGGAGCTCGAGGTCGGTCGGCGGGTCTCCCACGCGATGCTGATAGTCCTCCGGGTCGTGGCCGCCATAGAAGGTGAAGGTGCCCTGGCCGTAGTTGCCGTGGATGTACTTCACCTCCCCGGCACCCGGGGTCTCGGCCAGGATGAGGGTCGACTTCTTCAGCAGGTTCTTGTTGAACGATGTGGTCTGGCCCATGAACCCCGGCACCATGTTGACGTGGTCCTGGGTCAGCATCGTCGGCACCGGATCTTCCTTGGCCGAGAAATCGAAGAGTTGGAAGTAGTCGTTCTCCTGCCCGCGCATCGAGGCTTCCTGCGTCATGTCGATGTCGGAGAACTCGTAGACCAACGGATTGGTGTCGAGGTGGAAGTTCTCGAATGCGAGGCACTGCCCGTAGTCGAGGCGTGATTGGCAGCCCGGATCGGGCGGGTCGCCGTCGAAGGGCGAATCGACGATGTCGACCGACATGGCGGAGAGCGCGATCTCGAAGGAGTCGGTGGCGGAGCACATGGCGAAGACGAAGCCGCCGTTCGCGACATACTCCCGAATCCGCCTCACGACCGCATGCTTGTGCTCCCAAACCGTCGCGAAGCCGGCCGCCTTGGCCGCGGCCTCGAAGTTCTGCTGCTGCTCCACGTACCACGGAGCGTCGTGATAGCTCGCGTAAAACTTCCCATACTGACCGGTGAAGTCCTCGTGGTGCAGGTGCAGCCAGTCGTAGAGCGCGAGCTTGCCCGCGAGCACGTCCGGATCCCAGATGCGTTCGAACGGAATGTCGGCGTAGGTCAAGGCTAGGGTCACGGCGTCGTCCCACGGCTCCATCGTCGGCGGCCCGTAGATCGCGACCTTGGGGGCCTTTTCGAGGAGGACGACCTCCATGTTCTGCCCTTCGATCTCGTCGTAGATCGAGGTCACGTCGCCGCCACCCAGCTTCTGGAAGGTGACGCCCGAGATCAGGCAGTCCTGCTCGTCGGCCGGCTCATCTTCGAGGAAGAAGGAGCCGCCGCGATAGTTGAGGAGCCACTCGACCCGCTCTCCGCGCGCGAGGGCGTGGTAGGCGACACCGTAGGCCTTCAGGTGATCCGCTTGGCTCAGATCCATCGGGACGAGGAGCTTCGCACCTGCCGGCAGCGCGCCGGCGAGGAGCGCGAAGAGCGCGACGAACCAGCGCGATGTCCTCATCAACCACCTCCTGAGCGCGGGGCGGCGCTCGGATCGAAGGAGCTCTCCTTCGCCTTGCCCTTCAGCTCTTGGAGCGCGGCCCGCGCATCGGGCGCCTCGAGGCAATTCGGAAATTGGAGCAGGATCTTCTCGTAGAGAGCCGATGCCGCCGCCTGTCCTTCCGGGCGAGCCGCCCACTGTCGCGCGGTTTCGTAGAGGGCGCGCGGCGCGAGCGGGCTGTCGACGAAGGCGACCGCGAGGCTTTCCGCGGAGGCTTGAGCCTCCCCCGTCCTTCCGAGGTCGAGCAGCGTGCGGACGCGAGAGAGCATGAGATCGTCGGCAACCGGCGACTTGGCGGCACCGGTCAGCGCCTCATCCAGGAGGACGAGCGCGCGATCCTGACGTCCGAGGCGCCGTTGATAGGCGGCCTGCGCGATCGCGGTCAGCCCGCTGCCTCCCGCCGCGTTTTCACCGATCTGAAGAATGCGCTCGAGCGCGTCGTTGACCCATGCGTCGGTCGGGTACTCGTCGGTCAGCCGGTAGTAGAGCTTCTCCGCTTCCTTGAGGTGACCCTGGTAGAAGCTCATCTCCGCTTGCTGGAAGAGCGCGGCCACGCGGACCTCCGGGGAACGAGCGCTGTCGGCCAAGCTGGCGTAGAGGCTCTCGGCGTCGGCGGGATGCTCCAGCAGCAGCTCACAGTCGGCCATCGCGAGGCGGGTCTGCTCGGAGATCGCCATCTCCTCCTTGCCGCGCGGGGGCGTGACCGAAGCGAGCAGCTCGCGGTAGGCGACGAGCGCCGCGTCGCGCCGATTGAGCTCTCCCGCGAGGATCTGCGCCTTCTCCAGTCGCGCGGTACGCGCGAGCTCTGCCCTGGGCTTGGTCGCGAGCAGCTCGTCGTAGGCGAGGAGGCTCTCCTCGAGCTTCCGCTCCTTGCGTAGAATCTGCGCCCGACGATAGAGCACGTCCTGTCGTGTCGCGCTCGGAAGATCGAGCTTGAGCGCGAGCTCGTAGGCCTGTCGCGCGTCGGCGAAGGCCGCCTTGTCGAGCGCGAGCCCCGCGTAGGCAAGCAGGGCGTCGCCTCGCCCGCCCTGCTTTTGATCGAGAGCCGCCGCTCGCTCCAGCGCCTTGGTGCTCTCGCCGTTGTAGAAGAGGGCGAGGACGAAAAGCCGACTCAACCCCGGGTCGTCCGGATGTCGTTCCGCCCCCTTCTCGATCGCGCGGATCGTCTCCTCGCCGAGTCGATCGCTTCGGATGAGCGACTCGAGCTCGTTCTCCACCCAACCGCCGCGATCCCCGAGACGATTCTGATATTCCAGGCAGGTCTCGACCGCTTCGGGCCAACGCTTCGACTCGCGGTAGATGCGCTCGAGGTCGATGAGGATCGGCCCCGCCTCCTGTACCGTGTCGAGGTTGGAACGATAGAGGCCGATCGCTTCCTCGGTCTGTCCGTTTTCGAAGAGCTGCTTGCCGAGGTAGAGAAGCACGCGCGTGTCGGTGGGATAGGCGGTGCGCAGCTCACGAAGCTTCTGCAGCCCCTCGTCCTTGCGTCCGATTCGGAGGAGTCCGCGCGCCTCCGTGATCCCGCGGTCGATCGGATCGGCCGATTCAACCGGCTCCCGTCCCCACGCTTCCATCCACGGGGTCACGGTCGAGAGCCCGACCATCGCCACGACCAAAGCCACGACGAGCATTGCCGGCGAGCGTCGAGCTCCTGACGTCACGGCTTCTCCGAGAGGGTGCGGAAGTACTGCTCCACCAGCGCGCGGTAATCGGCCGGGACCGGATCCTGGCTGCCGCGCAGGATGCCCCGCTTGAGCAGGTCCTCGCGCGTGAGCTCCGCTCGGATCGCGTCGGGGCTTCGCATATCGTCGGGGTTCTGGCCGGTCTTGCTCACGCGCTCGTCCTTGTAGTCTTCCTTTCGGAGCGACCGCTGCGCAGTGAGCAGGCGCGAGAGGATCTTCTCCTGGCGGCGAAGGACCCGCTCATCGACGTCCTTCGAACGCATCTGCTGCGCGATGTCCTCCATCTCCTTGCCGAGCTCATCGAGCCGACCGAGCACGTCACTCTTGTCACCGAGAGCGTTCTGCACTTCCTGGAGGCCCTTCCGAATCATCTCCTGCCGGGCCGCCATCTGCGCGAGCGCCTCGCCTGAATTTCCGCTCGGCGACATGCGCGAGCCGCTCTGGCCGCCCATCATCTGCTGCGTCTCTTGATTCAGGCTCTGCTGCTGACCGCTCAGTCCCCGTAACGAGGACATCGGATTGCTGCAGCTTCCCGAAGAGCAGGAGCTCTGCTGCTGATTGCTGGCGTTGAGGAGGGCGAGCACCGTCTGGTTGAGGGAGTTCGAGGAGCTACGGCCCTGCATCATGGCCCCGGAGCGATCGCCTTCCTCGAGGGCGTGGGTCGCGGTCTCGAGCTCGCGCGTCGCCTCCCCCATCGTTCGGCCGAGCTCGGGAGATAGAAGTCGGCTCGTGCGAGCGACCTCGTAAAGCTCGTCGAGCGTCTTCTTGGCTCCGTCGGCGAGGCGCGACTGCTCGGCGGCGAGCTCCCGCGTGGGCCGCGCGGGCGAGGACTGCATCAACGACTCCTGCGCCTTGCTCAAGTTGACCAGCTGGTTCGAGAGCGCGAAGAGGCGCTTGATGATCTGATCGTTCTGCTGGGACTTGGCCGCGGCCTGGGCTTGCCGCATCTGCTGGGCGAACTGCTCGAGCTTCTTCTCCGCCTGCCGCCCGAACTTGAGGCTGCCCGACTTGTTGCACTGCGACATCGATTGCGAGGCCGACTTCATCTTCTCGGAGGCTTGGCTGAGCTGCTGCTCGGGCTTCGACTCCTTCGTCGCCTGAAGCTCCTGGAGGCGCTTCTCCTCCTCCTCGCGCAGCTTCTTCATCTCTTCTTGCAGCTTCGCCAGCTCCTTCGCGAGCTCCTCCTGCTTCTTCTTGAGCTCCTCGCCTTCCTGCTTCGACATCTGGTTCTGCTTCTCGGAGCTGTTCTGCGCGCCGTCCTTCTTCTCGCCGGCCTTCTGGTCCTGCTGCTGACCGTCCTTCTTCTCACCCGACTGCTCGGAGCCCGGATCGGCGTCCTTCTTCTCCTCTTGGGCCTGCGCTTGATCGCTCTTCGCTTGCGTCGAATCGGAATCCGACTTGTCG
>CAZZAH010000307.1:0-3855 GCA_964652115.1 uncultured bacterium
GACTCCTTCTCGTCGTTCTCCTGCCACCACTGCGGAAACTTGCGCTGGATCTCGAGCGGATAGAGCCCGCTGAAGATCGCGTTTCGGCTATAGGGCGTGGCGGTCGGCAGGATCGAGTAAAAGAGGTCGGTCTTGATGTCGAAGTAGGGCTTGAGCAGCGGCTCCAACACGAGCCACTGGTCGAGCCGCATGCAATCGATCACCACCACCGCGACGCGCTTCCCCGCCTGGGCGTGAGGGATCACCCACTCGGGCACGATGTCGATCGAAAGCGGCGGCCGATCCTCGCGCTTCGCCTTGACCCACTTCGGATACTGGACCTCGATGTAGCGACTGAACTCGCGGTTGAGCTGCTGGCGTTGATCTTGGTGCGCCATGGCCAGGCTCTGGTCCTCGATCCCGCGAAGCTCCAGATCCCAAGCGGTCGCGCGTCCGAAGAGATCGAGCCAGTCCTTCCACTCGAGGTCGCCGTGACGCAACGAAACCATCTCGCGGAATTCGGCCACATAGTCGCGCGTCTTCTGCCGCCGCTGCAGCAGCTCCGACTCGAAGACCTTCTTGATCGCGAGGAAGATCTGGCTCGGGTTGACCGGCTTGGTGAGGTAGTCCTGAATCTGCCGGCCGATGGCCAGGTTCATCAGGTTCTCTTCCTCGCTCTTCGTGATCATGATGACCGGGACCGCCGGGTGCTTTTCCTGCAGCACCTCGAGCGTGGCAAGGCCGCCCATGCCCGGCATCATCTCGTCCAAGAGAACGATGTCGTACGGCTCGCGCGAGAGAGACTCCAAGGCGTCCTCGCCGTTCGAGACCGCCTCCACGCTGAAGCCCTTCGACTGAAGGTAGATGATGTGCGGCCTCAGCATGTCGATCTCGTCGTCGGCCCAGAGGATCTTGCGTCCGGTCATCCTGCTCCTTGCTGGTTCGTGGGCACGCCAAGGACCGGGAGCTTCCCGATCGGCGCGCCGGCGGCGCTGACCCGGCAGTATAGCGCAGGCCCGCGCGGCGCCGGGCCGCGCTAAAAGCGGAGGCCGAGCGCGAAGGAGGTCTCGTTGTCGTCGGCGATTCTGCCCTTGAGCTGCATGAAGGGACGGACCGAGCCGCTGCGCGCCCCGATGCCGGTGAAGAGGTTCACGCCGACGTCGTCGTTCGTCCGGTCAGCTCCTGGTGGACGATTGTCGAGTGCGGTGTGTACCCAGGCCATGCCCGCGCCGGCCCAGAGCGCCGCGCCCGAGCCGCGCCCGCTGGTGAAGTCATAGTGGAGGTCGCCGTTCACGGTCAGATAGTCGTAGCCGTCGACGAGCACCCATTCGACGTTCGGGTTGAAGTCCCAGGCGTTGCCTAGGTCGGTCAGGAATCCCCCGCCGACAAAGCCTTCCTCGACGTCCGAGTAGTAGCCGCCGCGAAGCTCGACCGCGGTCTGCGCGTTCGCGGGCGAGCTCGTGAGAATGATGGATACGGCGAACAACATCGAAGCGGTGCACACGATCCAAAGACCGCATCGCGCGCTGGGAGTGCGTTGCGGGAAGGTAGTTTCAGCGACAGGTTGACACTTCATGGAGAGTTCCTCCTCTCAGCAACGAGTCGGCAGTGGCCTCGTGTTTCGGGCTCGCGCCGAATCGGTGCCGGGTTCCTCGGCCAACCGAGACGATGAAAGAAGCGAGCCGCGCGCGGCGGAGGTCGAGCCGCGCCCCGGTAACGCCGTTTGGAAAGTCGGTTAGCCTGCTGCATCCCCGCGACGCGAGAGTGCGAGCCGGCGCGCGCTCTGTGGGAATTACACAGCGATTGAAGATTCGATAGCCGCGAGGCGCGCAATCACGCGCGCGAGATCATCGCGCGTAGATTCGTTTGACTACGTCGGGAACGCCACCACGATGGTCGAGCCTTTGCCCGGCGCGCTCTTCTCCACGTAGATGCGTCCGCCGTGATAATCCTCGACGATGCGCTTGGCCAACGTCATGCCGAGGCCCCAACCACGCTGCTTGGTGGTGTAGCCGGGCTCGAAGATCATCTTCGCCTCGCTCGGCGTCATGCCGCGGCCGGAGTCGCTGATCCGAACCTCGACCGATTCGGTTTCCTTGCGGCGCACGACGTCGACCTCGATCTGGCCCTTGCGTCCGTCGGTGGCGTCGACCGCGTTCTTCAAGATGTTCTCCACCACCCACTCGATCAGCTCCTTGTTGATGCTGACCGGAGGGACGAGCTCGTAACGCTCGCGGATCTCGACATCCTTGCCGAGGTGCGGAATGCGGCGGCGGAAGTAACGCACCGCCTCGCTCACGATCGGCGCGACGTCTTCGACCTCGAGTTTAGGGAGGCTGCCGACCTGGCCGAAACGCATTGCCACCTTCTGCAGGCGTTCGGCGTCGTTCTCCATCTCGTCCAGCACCTCGCCCAAGAAGCCGGAGTCGATCTCGACCTTCCCTTCACGTCGCGCCGGCTCACTCGTCACCGCCTCGAGCTGTCGTTCGCGGAGGAGCTCCACCCAACCGAGGAGCGAAGAGATCGGCGTGCCGAGCTGATGCGCGGTCTCCTTGGCCAGGCCGATCCAGATGGCGCGTTGCTCGCTCGTCTTGATCGAGCGATAGCCGACGTAGCCGAGCCCGATGAAGAGGAAGATGGCGCCGATCTGCACGAACGGAATCCAGCGCAGCTCGCGCACCAGCCCCGGCTCGCCATAGTGCACGTAGCCGAAGACCTGATCGTTGCTCGGATTGGTGAGCGGGATCGGACGATGGCGGCGATCGAAGCGGCGAACGATGTCGATCAGCTGTTTGACCGGACCGGCCGGTGGGTTCTTCGGATCGACCGCCGCGATGGTCGAGACGTCGAGCGAATCGATCGTGATGCCGGGCAGCTTCCAAACGAAGGGGCGCCCCTCGGTGTCGGTCAAGATCATCGGAAAGTCGGCCGGCTTCACCACCTCATCGAAGATGTTCCGCACGTCCGGATTGTCGAGCGCGGTGAAGGTGGCGAGAGCGCAGAAGCGCGCGAAGAGGGTCGCGACCGCCTCCGACTGCCGATTGAGCTGCGAGACCCGGCTGTAGGAATAGACCACCCCCACCATCACCAACGCGACCGTGCCGAGAAACAGGTACGCGCGGAGGAGAAACGGGAGATTGGATCGGGAAGCGCCCATTCGGTCCGACCTTCCCTACGCTAGCGGATGGGATTCCGTGTGAACTCCTCGAGCCCGCCCAGATAAGGACGGAGCACGGCCGGCACGCGAACCGTGCCTCGCTCGGTTTGATAGTTCTCCAGAATCGCGACGATCACGCGAGGCAGGGCGAGTCCCGAACCGTTGAGCGTGTGAGGGTGAACCAGCTTGCCGTCGGCGTTGCGGTAGCGAAGGCCCATCCGGCGCGCTTGGAACGCCTCGAAGTTGCTGCAGGAGGAGACCTCGAGCCAACGTCCCTCGGCCGCGGCCCATACCTCAAGGTCGTAGCACTTGGCGGCGGCAAAGGAGAGATCGCCGCTCGCGAGCGCGAGCACGCGGTACGGCAGCTCGAGCGCCATCAACAAAGCCTCGGCGCAGCGCACCAGCGACTCGAGCTCCTCGTAGGAGCTCTCGGGCGTGGTGATCTTGACCAGCTCCACCTTGTCGAACTGATGGACGCGCACCAGGCCGCGCGTCTCCTTGCCGTAGGTGCCGGCCTCGCGACGGAAGCAAGGCGAGTAACCCATGCGATAGATCGGGAGCTCGTCTTCCTTGAGCGATTCATCCTCGCGGTAGAGGTTCGTGATCGGAACCTCCGCCGTCGGGATGAGGAAGAGGTCGTCCACGCCGCAGTGGTACATGTCCTCTTCCATCTTCGGGAGCTGGCCGGTGCCGAACATCGAGTCGCGGCGCACGACGTA
>CAZZAH010000307.1:3955-5761 GCA_964652115.1 uncultured bacterium
CTTCCATCTTCGGGAGCTGGCCGGTGCCGAACATCGAGTCGCGGCGCACGACGTACGGGGTCGACACCTCGATGAAGCGATGGTGCTCGCGATGCGTGTCGAGGAAGTACTGGATCAATGCGCGCTGCAGTCGTGCGCCCCAACCGGTGAAGGTGACGAAGCCCGCGCCCGAGATCTTGGCCGCGCGCTTGAAGTCGAGCAGGCCGAGCTCTTCGCCGATGTCGTAGTGCGGCTTGATCGCGAAGCTCGGGCTCGGGATCTGGCCCCAACGGCGCACCTCGACATTGGCCGAAGCATCCGCGCCGACCGGGGTCGACTCATGCGGAAGGTTGGGCAGCCAACGCAGCTTCTCCTCGAGCTCGGTGTCGAGCTCCTTGACCGAGACGTCGAGCGCCTTGATCTCGTCGGCCAGGCGCTTCATCTCTTCCATCAGAGCGCTGGTGTCGGCTCCCTCCTTCTTCAGGCGCGGGATGTCCAGGCTCTTCTGATTTCGCTCCGCCTTCTTCGCTTCGACTTCCTGGAGCTGCGCGCGATGCGTGCGATCGAGCTCCAGGATGCGATCGAGATGGGGAGAGCCGCCCTTACGACCGAGCAGCTCGCGAACGCGATCAGGCTCGGTCCGGATCAATTTGAGTTCGAGCACAGGCCCCTCCGACGGGCATGCGGGGGTTCGCTCTTTGCCCCTCGGCCGGCCAGCGCGACCTGGCAGCCGCGCGCTCGGTCCACGAGAGCGTCCTTGCCCCGCAAACACTTGCGATTGGGCACGCTAACACACGACCCCACCTTGGTCAACGCAGCCAAAGGACCGCAAGGAAGCCGAGCCCGGCCACCACGAAGAGCAGCGTCGTCACCGGTCGATCGCCGCCGAAGCGACGCGAGAGCACATGGGTCGAGTGGTCGCGTCCGCCATCCCAAGGCCGCCTCCCCTCCTTCCACCTCCGGAGCACGACGAAAGCGAGATCGAAGAGCGGCCAGGCGAAGGGCAGAAGGAGCGACCAACGCGGTCCGCCCCCCGGTCGCGCCCACGCGAAGGCGAGGAGCAGCGACGCGAGCAGCGCGATCATCTCGCTCCCGCCGTTGCCGAGGAAGACTCGCGCCGGCGGAAGATTCCAGATCAGGAATCCGGCAGTCGCCCCCGCGCCGGCCAGCGCGGCGGCGCGCGCGCCGAGGAACTCGTGTCCCGCGAACGCGAGCCCGAGGAGACCCATCAATCCCGCCGCGCCCAGAGCGCCGTCGAGGTTGTCCGCGATGTTGAGCGCGAGCTGAAGCATCACCGCCACCACGAGAGAGAGCGCGAGCCTGAGGCGCGGGATCTTGGATGGATCGCCGTCCTCCCCCTGCGTGAGCATCAGCCCTAGGAGGGTGAGCAGCAGCAGTGCGACCTGCACGCGCCACTTGAGCGACGGGCTGAAGAGCCCGGAGTCGTCGGTCCGCCCGATCACGAAGGCGAAGACGAGGGCGGTGACGACGAGCGAGATCGCGGCCCACTCACGCGGATGGATCGAGATGGGCGTTCCGCCGAGCCCGGTCGCGCGAACCAGGAGAAACACCACGATCGCCGTGATGAACCCAAGCAACCAGGCAGGGCCGCCCGCCCGAGAGACCGGTCGCACGTGATGGCGGTCGGCCTTCGGCTGGTCGATCCACATCGGGCCGTTCAGACGCGCGCGAAAGAGAGGCACCGCGATCCCCGAAACGACGGCGCCCGCGGCGAAGCCGAGCCACTCGTTCATGCCCATTCGAGCTCGGGAAACTAGGGACGCGAGAGTGCGGGTGTGGCGATCTGATCCGCGAGCGTCGCGCGGA
>CAZZAH010000308.1:0-2494 GCA_964652115.1 uncultured bacterium
CTCGCGCCGAGCATCGTCGGCCTTCTTTCGCACGAGGCGATCGGGCACACGGTCGAGGCCGACTTCGTCCTCTCGGGCTCGGTCGCGGCGGGCAAGATCGGCCAGCAGGTCGCGAGCCCCTTGGTCACGCTCTGCGATTCCGGGCACAGCGAGCATCAGACCGGCGCGTGCGGCACACTGCCTTTCGACGATGAAGGCGTCCCCGCGCAGCGAACGGTGATCATCGACGAGGGACGCCTCGCCTCGTACTTACACAATCGCGAGACCGCGGCCGAATTCGGCGTCGCTCCGACCGGCAACGCGCGCGCGTGGGAATACTCGGACGAGCCGCTCGTCCGCATGCGGAACACCTACATCGAGCCCGGCACCATGTCGCTCGACGAGATCATCGCGGGGGTCGACGACGGCTTCCTGCTCGACAACCCGGGCTCAGGCCAGGCCGACGCCACCGGCGAGTTCATGTTCGGTGCGGGCTGCGCGGTCGAGATCAAGAACGGCAAGCTCGGCCGCATCTACCGCGAGGTGACGATCTCGGGCATCGCCTTCGACATGCTCCAGACGGTCGACGCGGTGAGCAGCGAGTTCCGCTGGGATCTCGGCGCGGGCTACTGCGGCAAGTGGCAGCCGGCCAAGGTCGACGCGGGCGGGCCGTACGTGCGGTGCCAGGTGATGCTCGGCGGAAGGCAGTAGCTCAGAGTCCCACGCCGCCGGAGAGCGCGTAATACTGCACGTGATCGAGGCCGCGTGCCTGCGGCACCTTCGCGTAGTCGAAGCGCACGCGAAGAGAGCGTAGCCGCCCGCGCAAGAGCAGGTCCGGGCCGACGCCGACGCCCCAGGTGTTGTCGACGATGTCCCCGTCCCGATCGGAGATCTTGCCGTACCGCAGATAGATCGTCCGGAGCGCTCCCACCTCGACGCCGTAATTCCGGATCGACCTTTCGTTGTAGCGATGCGGCGGGTCGGTCCAATCGATCGCACCAACTAGATCCAACACGGTCCCGAGTTTGGGGTCCCAACCCAGCTCGAGATGTCCCGCGAACCCGAATCGATTGAAGCTCAGGAGTGGATCGCTGTCGCCGGAGCCTGTGTACTCGATGTCGCTGTCGAAGAGGTTCCGCCTGAAGTACCCAAACGACGCGCTGAGCCTTCCGGCGTCCTCGCCGAGCAGCTGGATCGGAACGCGTCCCTCCACCAGCAGGCCGAGGTCGGCGTCGTAGCCGGTCCCCGTGACGGCTTCATCACTCGGCGTTGCCCAACTCGGCGCGGAGTCGACGTGGAGCCGCTTGACGCTGGCGCCGACGCCGACCGATACCGGCGCCGGCCGGCCGCTCAGAACTCGGACGAGATCCACTCCGCCGGCGAGGTGGATCGCGGTCTCGTGCGAGTAGAACCCTCCACGCTCGTGCCCCTCCGCGCTCTCGCGCGATTCGCCGTAGTCGAGGTAACCAAAGTGCGCGCCATAACCGATGCCGTTTCGCGCGCCCGCCACGGCGGCGGAGCGGATGTGCACGTCGGGGGCGAGATCCGGGACGAGCCGCGCCGTCGAGAAGAGGCCAACGCCGAGATCGTTCTGCAATCCGAGCGCTCCCGGATTCCACCAAACCGCCCAAGCATCGCGCGCGACCGCGGTGAACGCGCGCCCCATCCCCTGCGCGCGTGCGTTCGGCACCAGACCCTGAATCTGCGCCGCGGAGGCGAACTGCGCATGGGCTGCGGTCGCGGCAAGCGTCGAGAGAAGCAGCAACGCGAGCCCCGCTCCCACTCGGAATTTGGTCGCGGCTATATGACTGGTTGCGGCAGCAAGCGTTGCGCGGCGACGACATCGAATAGTGACCTGGGTGCGGCGAAACATCGCGACCTCCTGGCGGCAATGGAGCGAACCGATCTGCCTGGGCCGCGGCCAGCCTAGGCTCCGAGCGGCACGCGTACAATCCGCGTTCAGCAACGAACACGGCGTCGAGGAATCGACGGTCGCGCTCCCTCGCGCAAGAATCAGTCCGTCGGAGCGGCCCGCTTTGCGGAAGACTGCCTGCCTCGAATCTGCGCCCGGATTTCAGTCTTGCAAATTAGCAATCAGATTCTAATCTGCAAGCATGCGTAATCGGACCGCGGCACCACTTCTCCAGCAGAGGCTTCGCGCCTTCCCCGCGGTCGCGGTGGTCGGCCCGCGCCAGTGCGGCAAGACCACCTTGGCGCGCAGCCTCGGCGGCGAGTACTTCGACCTGGAGCAGGAATCCGATCGCGTGCGCCTCGACCTGGAGTGGGATCTCCTCACCGCCGGTCGTAAGTTGCTCATCCTCGATGAGGCTCAGAGCTGGCCCGAGCTCTTCCCCCGTCTTCGTGGAGCAATCGACGCCGCCCGAAAGCGACACGGACGCTTCCTCCTCCTGGGATCGGTCTCCCCCGCGCTCATGCGGGAGGTGTCGGAGTCGCTGGCAGGCCGTCTCTCCGTCATGGAGCTCACGCCATTTCTCTGGTCCGAGCTCAAGACCGA
>CAZZAH010000308.1:2594-5709 GCA_964652115.1 uncultured bacterium
TGGGTCGGCGCGAGTTGGGAGGGCTACGTCGTCGAGCAGGTGCTCGGGCTCCTGAGCTCCGCCGGTCGACCGCACGAGGCGTATTACTTTCGGACGAGCGATGGCTACGAGTTGGATCTCGTGCTCGTTCTGGGCCGTGAACGGATCGCGGTCGAGATCAAGCTCACCTCGGCGCCGAGCCAGAACGACATCGAACGCCTCGATCGAGTGGCGGACATGGTCGGAGCTTCGCGACGGTTTCTGATCACGCGTTCCGCTCGTCGGTTGGGCTCAGGCAAGACCGTCGCATGTGATCTGGCGACGCTGCTCTCGGAGATCGCCGGCTAGCTAGAGCCCCACGCCGAACGACAACGAGTACTGCTCGAGCTTGGGCAGAGGGTCCGCCTGCGGCACCTTGGCGTAGTCGAGGCGCAGGCGCGCGGTTCGGTCGCCTCCCGCGATCCGAAGCTCCGGCCCCACACCCCAGCCGCTCGTCGTCCCGACGACATCTCCACGTTTGTCTTCAATCTTGCCGGTGCGCAGATAAACGAAGTGAAGCAGCCCAACCTCGAGGCCGCGGTTCTTGATCGCGCCGCCGCCATAGCGGTGAAGCGGTCCGGTCTGATCGATCGCCGCGGTGATGTCCAGGAGCGCCGGGAAAACGCGATAGCTCCCGAGCGAAACATGCGCCGCGAACCCGACTCGGCTGAAGCTGCCGATGGGATCTCCATTGTTGTGGTCGCGGTAGCTGATCTCCGCGTCGAAGAGATTCCGCTGTACCCACCCTGCGGATACGTCGAAGGCGCCGAGGTCGCGATCACCGACACGCAGCGGCGTTCTGCCTTGGCAAAGCAGGCCGAGGTCGACGTCGTAAGCCGACCCCTCGGCGTCCTTGTGATCGGGCGTGGCAAAGCCGGGGGCGAGGAAGGTGTGAATACGTTTGAGGCTCGCTCCTACGCCCAGAGACACTGGGGCCGGCCGCCGTCCAAGCACGCGAATCAAATCGACGCTGCCGGCGAGGTGGAAGGCATCGTCGTACGACTCGAAGGTCCCAATCTCTAACCCTGAGTCATCGGTCGCGGTAGACTCGCCATACCCGAGCCGAGCGTAGTGCGCGCCGAAGCCGATGCCATCGTGTCCTCCCGCGACCGCCGCGGTTCGCAGCTTAAAGTCGTACGGACGTCCCCACGGTTTCGCCGACGAGTAGAGTCCCGCACACGCCTGGTCCATCAGACTGAGCGCGCCCGGATTCCACCACACCGCCCATCCATCATCCGCGATCGCGGTGAACGCGTTGCCCATTCCCATCGCGCGCGGACTGGGCACGAAGTTTTGTACAGCGGCGGCGGTCGTGTGCTGAGCTCGCGCGGTCGAGGGAATAGTCGCGGCGGCGAAGAGCAACACAGTTACGCAGAGCATGGACGTGGATCTGGAGCGACGAAGCATGGCGACCTCCTAGCGGCGCGGCCGGCGCCGAAGTGTAAGCGGGCCGGCTCCAACCCTAGGCTCGTGGAAGCATCGCCGCAAGGCGCGGGACGGGAAGTGATCGGTAGACGAACGCTCCACGGACGCAGGCTCAGTGCATGGTCCCCATCGAGAGCGTGACCTGCTCCGCATCGTCGATGCTATCGACCTGCGGACCGCGCGCGTAGTCGAGGCGCACTCGCCAGGCGCGGAGGCGGGCGGGCAAGACGCGATCGGCCGCGAGCCCGACGCCCCAAGTCTCTCGCCGTGAGTCTTCATACGGATGCGTGATGACGCCGTAGCGCGCGTAGAACGTCGTGAAGAGCCCCGCCTCGACGCCGTAGTGATGCATCGATCCTTCGTGGATTCCCCGTGGCGATGCCTCGCGATCGAAGGCCAGCGTGAGCTCCGCGTTCGGGCCTCGCGGGTTGCGCCACAACTCCGCGAGCGCGGCCACTCCGGTCCGGCCGAGGCTCCCGAGCGCGTCGCTCCTGCCCTGTCCATCTTCGTACTCGATCCTTCGGTCGAAGACGTTCCGCCTTACGTGCGCATAGGAAGCGGTGAGTCGATTCTCCGCGGCCTCATGGGCGCGAAGCGGAAGGTGCGCCACGATGGAGGCGGCGAGGTCCGCGTCGTAGGCGGAGCCGGATACCAGCTCCTCGCCGCCGGCCCAGTAGGGCGCGAAGTGCGTTGTCAGGCGCTTCACACTCGCACCGACGTTGACCGCAAGCGGAACGTCTTCGTGACCCATCACGCGCGTGAGGTCCGCCCCGACCGCGAGATGCATCGCCATTTCGTACGGATTCACGTCCCAGGGCCAAATGGAATCCAAGTCGGATCCGGGGAACGTCTCGTCCATGTATCCGAAGTACGCTCCGCCGCCGATTCCATTCCGCGCGCCGGCCGCCGCGCCGGAGAGCAATGAGGAGCCCTCGTCTAATCCAGGCAGCAGGTCGGAGTACGGCACGAACGACGCCGCGAGCGACCTCGCGCTCCCGAGCGCAGCGGGATTCCACCACACCGCCCACTCGTCGCGCGCGACCGCGGTGAAGGCACCGCCCATGCCGAATGCCCGCGCGTTCGGAATGAAGTTCTGAATCTGCGCGGCGGTTCGGCGCTGTGCATGCGCATCGGTTGCTGTGAGGAGAGTGGACAGCGCGGGGAGGAGCACAAGCAGGGGGACGAGCGAGCGGCGATTCATAACGACCTCCGGTCGAGATTCTGGCGAAGCGCGGAAACGCACTCCGAGTCGCGCGCCTTAGTTCCGCTCCTTCATCTCGCGCGGCTTGTGACGCGGCTCCTTCGGCGCGAGCACCCGCAACCACTCCTCCGGCGATCGCCAGTTGAACGCCGGATCGTTCCGGCGCGAGCGTTCCGCCGCGTGAGTCCTGCGCCACTCGTCTTGACCCTCCGCCATCGCCTCGTCCACCACGCGATACACTTCTGGATCGTGTGCTTGGTCGACACCGAGCCGCTGGTTGAGCGAAAGCGCCTGCACGATCGATCCGTGCGGGTCGACGATGAGGTGCAGCCGTCCCGCGTAGATTCCTCGAATGCCGGTGCGCTGAACGAGTGTGCCGCCGACGCGCTCCGCTTCCTCGACCCAAGCAGAGCGTCGGCCGGAGAGCGCGACGTCGATGCCGGGCACCTCGGTCACCAACTCGTTTAGCTC
>CAZZAH010000309.1:0-4476 GCA_964652115.1 uncultured bacterium
CACGAAGCCTTGGCCGCGAACCGCGCCGCGAGTGATGGGGAATCGGTCGCCGCTTCTTAGGCCCACGTAGACGAAGTCGCCCAGCGTTTCGTCGGCGTAGTAGCAGACCCAGCCCGGCGTGATCTCGTCGGTCGAGATGTCATCGCGAAGCGGGAAGGGGATGGCGGTCGCACCGCGCGCGCCCACCGCGTCCCAGTCGATCGCGGGGTCTTCGCCGCGGAGCTGCGCCTCCAACACCGCGGGATCGTCGGAGAGAAAGAGCACGCGGCCTTGGAGCCGGATGTGATCGGGCAGCTTCGAAACCGCCTTCTTGAGGAGCGCGTCGTTCATGGGTCTCGCCTTGCTGGAATGGTAGGATGCGCCTTCGAAACCGCGGAGCATAGCGGAGGTCGGAATCGTCGCCTAGCCCAAGGGCGGGCACGTCGAGAGGAGCGGGTTTGCGTCTTCGGTTCTGGTTCGCGGCCGCATGGATCGGCATCGCGGCGAGTGCGGCGAGCGGGAGTGGCAGCTCCATTCCGGTGGGGATCGACCCCACGCGACTCTCGCCAGGCAAGTCCGACTCGACGCGACTCGAATTCGAGGACACGGACTTCGACAGTCTGGGCGGCATGGAAGCGACTGATTGGGACAGCGCCTTCGCCGCCTATGATCGAAACGTCGCCAAGGCGCAACGCGGCCGGATCGAGCCGCTACCGCGCTTCGAGTACAACAAGGCGCAGGGCCTCCATCTCGAGCTCGGCGTCGGCTACGGCCCCTTCTTCGGCGTGGCCGAGCGCGCGGAGGGACGTTTCGGTTACGACTTCGGCCGCGAGCGTCCCACCGGATCGGTGCTCCTTCGCGTCGGCCGCGCGGACCCTTTGCTTCCGCCGCAGCAAGGCGAGGTGCAGCTCGGCGCCGAGCTGGAGTGGCACGATCAAACGCGTCCCTTCGGCGACCATGATCCTTACGGCAACACGTTGCTGGCGGCGATCGGCGGCTATGACGCGCGGCAGTATCTCCGCGAGCGCGGCGGCTCGGTCGCGTTGCTCGGGCGAGTCGGATCCAGCGTGAAGGCGCGCGTCGGTGTGCTGCGCATCGAACAGCGTCCGCTCGAACCGGTGGCCGACTGGCACCTCTTCGGCGAGGACCGTTGGATGGCGGTAAACCTTCCGGCGAAGCGACTCACCGCGACCGGCCTCCGCGCGGGCCTTTCACGCGCGCCCGAGTTCGCGACGCCCGAGGAGATGGACGGCACCTACCTCAAGCTCTCGAGCACCTGGTTGGAAAGCGGCGGACTCGACGGCAAGGCCTTCACGCAAGTCGACGCCGCCCTCTTTCAACACGGCAGCTTCGCGTGGAAGGACGATTGGGCGATCACGCTTCGCCTCGCGACCACGACCGGCAAGCCTCCGCTTCAGGCGATGCCGACCCTTGGGGGTGTCGCGGGCCTGCGCGCGTATCGTCCCTGGAGCTACGTCGGTACCTCGCTCGCCTATGCCCGCGCGCAATACGAGCTCAGCGGCGGGCATTTCCGCAAGACGCGCGCGCCTCTGCTCGGCAAGCTCGGCCTCAAGATCCTCCCCTTCGCGGAGGTCGGAGCGATCGGTCATGGCGACGAGATCGAGGCCCGCGAGCTCTTCGTCGGCAGCGAGCACGCGCGTTGGGACGTCGGTTTTGGCGTCAGACGGAGTCTCCTCGAGACCGGTCAGGCGGCCCACGTTCAGGTCGATTTCGCCTGGCCGGTGGGCGAGATCAGCGGTCCCGTGCGCATCACCCTCTCCTTCTCGAACGACGGGCTCGACTAGCACGGCTTGACGCCGCTCGGTTCGCCGGGCAGGCTCTGCTCGCCATGGCGCAAAGCGTGCTCATCGTGGAAGACGATCCGAAGATCTCGGCCCTCGTGCGTAAGAACCTCGAGGCCGCGGGCCTCGCTTGCCGCGAGGTTGCCGACGGCACCGGCGCGCTTCGCGAGTTTGCGTCGGACGCCCCCTCGCTCGTCCTGCTCGATCTGATGATCCCCGGCGTCGACGGCCTCGAGGTCTGCCGCCGAATTCGCCGTGACAGCCAGGTGCCGATCCTGATGCTCACCGCGCGAAGCGGCGAGGCGGAGAAGGTCTTGGGCTTCGAGATCGGCGCCGACGACTACCTCACCAAACCGTTCAGCACCTCGGAGCTGGTGGCTCGCGTCCGCGCTCTCTTGCGGCGCGCCGGCATCCGCGCGGAAGGCCAGGTGGTCGAGCGCGGCGACCTGCGCATCGACCCCACACGTCGCTCGGTCGAACGCGCCGGGCTCTCGATCGAGATCACCACGCTGGAGTTCGAGCTCCTCCTCTTCATGGCGGAGCGGGAAGGGCGCGTTTTCACGCGCGATGATCTGCTCTCGCACGTCTGGGGCGAGGATCGAGTCGTGGATGCGCGGTCGATCGACAGCTTGGTCAGCCGACTTCGCCGCAAGCTCGAGCCCGATCCGACGCGTCCGCGCTACGTGCAGACGGTCTGGGGCGCCGGCTACCGCTTCGCGCCGCAGGGCTAGCTCTTTCTTCCGCGAAAATTCCGTCCGCCGTCGGCATCCGCGCGCCGGCCAAGCTGTTCGGCGCGGCGGTTGACGCGGGCTCCCGCCTCCGTCATAAGGGACCCGATGGGGCGTCCGCGCTCGCGCGGAAGGGAGAGGGGTGCATGGGCGACGTCAGCTGGATCCTGATCGCGGTGGTGGTGGTCGCGTTCTTCTTCGACTACACCAACGGATTCCACGACGCCGCCAACGCGATCGCGACCAGCATCGGAACGCGCGCGCTCAAGCCGACCGACGCGCTCGCCATGGCGGCGGGGCTCAACATCGTGGGCGGCATCATCTACCCGACCAAGGTCGCCGACACGATGACCCAGATCGTCGATCGGTCGATCGCTTCACAGGAGTTGGTGCTGGCCGCGCTGCTCGGCGCGATCATCTGGAATCTGATCACCTGGTATTACGGGATCCCATCGAGCTCGTCGCATGCCTTGATCGGCTCGCTCGGCGGCGCCGCGTTGGCGGCGGCCTTCGAGGTCGGCAGCGTGCACTGGGACAGGGTCTGGGCGAAGGTGCTCCTCCCGACAATCCTCTCGCCGCTCACCGGTATGTTGCTCGCGGTGTTGGTGACCACCGTCTTTTATCGAGCGATCGAAGGAGAAGGATTCCTCGATGGGGTGGTGATGCGCGTCGCCGCCTTCCTTCTCCTTTCGCTCTTCTTCACCTTCACGCTGCACTTGGTGGTGGGCGAGACGCTGCACTTCCTGGCGAAGATCGAGCTGCCCTTCTGGACCTTCGTCGTTCCCTCGCTAGCCGGCGCGGCCTGGATCCTGAAGAAGACGGTGAAACAGGGGCCGAGCCAGGTGAACGGCTACTTCCGCGGGCTCCAGACCTTGAGCGCGGGCTACATGGCCCTGGAGCACGGCCACAACGACGCGCAAAAGACGATGGGCATCATCACCCTCGCGTTGATCGCGGGACACGCGCTCCCGCCGGACGCGGGCGTACCGATGTGGGTCAAGCTCTCCTGCGCGGGCGTGATCGGGCTCGGCACCTTTTCCGGCGGAAAGCGCATCATCCGAACCATGGGGATGCGATTGGTGAAGCTCCAACCGATCGACGGGTTCTGCGCGGAGACGGTGGCGGCGAGCGTGATCCAGGTCGCGGGTAGCCTCGGGATGCCGATCTCGACCACGCACGCGATCACCGCCAGCATCACCGGCGTCGGCGCGACGCGGCGGATCTCGGCGGTACGATGGGGCATCACCGCGCAGATCCTGACGGCGTGGATCCTCACGCTGCCCTGCGCGGCGATTCTGGCGGCGATCAGCTACTACTTGCTCCGGATCATCTTCTGATAGGTGCCTGGCCGCGGCCGGCATGTGAGCGGGGAGGACGAACGAGATGAAGTTCAATCTGGTGCCGAAGAACGACAAGTACTTCGACGACTTCAACACCATCATCGACATCGTGCGCCGCATCTCGCGCGAGCTCCTGAACGCGGTCGAGTCGGATCGCTTGCCGGCCGACATCTGGCCCCGCGTGAAGACGCTGGAGCGAGAGGCGGACGCGGTGGTGAAGCGGATCACGACGCGGCTCGAGGCCTCCTTCGTCACGCCGATCGAGCGCGAGGACATCCAGCTCCTCGCGGTCACGATCGATGACGTCGCCGACTCGCTCTCGTCCATGACCGCGCGCTTCGACATCTTCGAGATCGAAACGCCGAACGACGACCTTCGCGCGCTGATGCGGGCGCTCGACCAGATGACGGAGCAGATGGTGATCGCGGTGCACGAGCTCCGCACGCTCGAGCCGCAGGCGGTGAGGGAGGCGACCGATCGCGTCGACGTGCTCGAGGAGACGATCGACGATCTCTATCGGACGGCGTGCAAGCGGCTCTTTCAGCGGCGGCCCGAGGCCTATGATCTGGTGCGATGGAAGGAAGTCTACGATCTGCTGGAGGAAGCGGCGGACCACGGTCGCCACGT
>CAZZAH010000309.1:4576-5693 GCA_964652115.1 uncultured bacterium
TCCGCGCCGATGCCGGCCGCGTCGACCATCGCCTTCGCGTCCAGGATCTCTTGATCGGACACCTGCTCGACCACGCCGTTGGTGGCGGCGATGCCCCGAAGGCTCTTCTTCCACGACAGCGGATTTCCGATCTTGATTGCCGTGGCCAGCGTCTCCGCGTGGGCGAGCGGCACGACGTCGCGGCCTTCGCGATACGCCCTGTAGAGCGGATTCGCCCCGCTCGCCTGGATGACGGCGACGCGCGGTAAGCGATCGATCCAGCCGAGCGCCTTGAGCTCGAGCAGCCCCTTCGTGATCGCGCTGTTGTTGCCGAGGTTGCCTCCCGGAAGCACGATCCAATCGGGCGTCTGCCACGCGAGGTCTTCCAATAGCTCGAAGCCGATCGCCTTCTGTCCTTCGATGCGATAGGGGTTGATCGAGTTCAAGAGGTAGATCCCGTCGCTCGTCGCGAGCTCCTCGACCAAGCGCATCGCGAGGTCGAAGTCCCCTTCGATCTGGAGGGTGTGCGCGCCGTAGGCCAGCGCCTGCGAGAGCTTGCCGTAAGCGATCTTCCCTTCGGGCACGAAGACGAAGGCCCGCATTCCGCATCGCGCCGCGTAGGCTGCCATCGACGCCGAGGTGTTGCCGGTCGAAGCGCAGGCGACGCGACGAAAGCCGAGCCGCCGCGCGACGCTCACGCCGACCGTCATGCCGCGATCCTTGAACGAGCCGGTCGGGTTTTCGCCTTCGTGCTTGAGCGCGAGCGAGGCGAGCCCCACGTACTTCGCCACGCTCGGCGCGTCGTAGAGGTTGGTGTTCCCCTCGGGCATGGTCACGATCTCGCTCGCCTCGAGCGGAAGCACCAGCTCGCGAAAACGCCAGACTCCGGAGCGATCGATCGCCGCGCGGTTGCCGCGACGCGAGTCGAAGAGCGCGGGACCGACCTCGAGCGCCGCGCGACTCGCGAAGTCGTGCACCACCTCGAGCGTGCCGCCGCACTCGCAGCGATAGCGAACCTCGCGCGGGCCGAAGCGCCGCGCGCAGTCGATGCAGAGCAGCTCCCAGCTCTCGCGCGTGGTCATGGTTAGAGGAGCCGCACGCCGGGGCAATCGGCGGCCGAGATGAAGCCGCGCGCGCG
>CAZZAH010000310.1:0-5674 GCA_964652115.1 uncultured bacterium
GATCGACGCGACCGCGCCCGCGGGTCCGGTGGAGTACTGGCTGGCCGAATCGGACGATTCATCGACCGAGTACGGACCCTTCCTACTCGAGACCTCGACGGCGGTCGTGCACGACTTTCGTGTCGCGCGTGCGGGAGAGGAGATCACCCTTCAGTGGAGCGTGGGCGGTGGCGCATCGGATGCCGTCTTCCAGGTGCGTCGCTCGGTGGGAGAGGTCGAGGTCGTCGTGACCTCGCATCCGCTCTCGGGTCGCGCGCAGTACTCGGTTGTCGACACGCTCGCCGTCGGACCGGAGGCGCGCTATCGCCTGGAGCAGGTCACGCTCGACGGCGCGCACGTCGCGTGGCAGGGCGAGGCGACGTTGGCGGCGCTCGGCGCGGATGTCCTGAGCCTCGCCTTCGGGCCCAATCCCGCGGCGACCTCGCTCCGCTTTCAGATCGAGTCGGGCGCCACGCGCACTCTTCGCCTTCGTGTGCTCGACGTGAGCGGCCGCGAGGTCGCGCGCCTGCTCGATGGTCCGATCCCGGCAGGGACGACGGTTGGGAGCTGGGATCTTCGCAGCTCGCGAGGCGGGCGAGCGCCATCCGGGGTCTACTGGGCCTTGCTCGACGGAAGCGGCCCGGATCGAAGGGCGCGCCTCCTGATCGTGAGGTGAAGCCGCTCGACCAGGCGAGGCCGCGATTGGTCGAGCTTCGCCGGGGTGGATCGTGGCGGCCGCCCCGTGACTTGTCGTCGAAACCAGAAAATGGCGACAGGTCCTGGTTGACCTGTCGCTCCCGGCGACATAACTTCCCGACGTGTCGCGGAAATCGAGTTTTGGAGACACGTTGATGGGGAGCGACTGGCGCCCGGACCGCCCGTTCAACGACCTGCCGTCGTTGCCGCCCGAGATGGAGCTCGAGTCGAAGCCGGTCCTGAAAGCCTGCGTCGGGGCTCGGACCGCTCTGGCCGAGCTGAAGCAGGCGGCTGAGCTTCTGCCCAACCCCGGCGTCCTCATCACCAGCGTCCCGCTCCTCGAGGCGCAGGCCAGCTCCGAGATCGAGAACATCGTCACGACCGCGGACCGGCTCTTCCAGTACCTCCAGGCCGACGACGCGGCCGACGCCGCCACGAAGGAAGCGCTGCGCTACCGGCACGCGCTCCTCGAAGGATGGAGCGAGCTCCGTGACCGTCCGCTCAGCACGAGCACCGCGGAGACGATCTGCACGCGCATCAAGGGGGTCGAGATGCGCGTGCGTCGAGTGCCCGGCACCGCGCTCGCGAATCAGGCGACGGGGGAAGTGATCTACACCCCGCCCGAGACGGAGGCTCGGCTCCGCGAGCTCCTCGCCAACTGGGAGCGCTTCCTGCACGAGGAGGGCGAGCTCGATCTGCTGGTCCGGATGGCGGTCACGCACTATCAGTTCGAGGCGATCCATCCTTTCACCGATGGAAACGGGCGCACCGGGCGCGTGCTCAACAGCCTCTTTCTGGTTGAGCGAGGTTTGCTACCGATGCCGCTCCTCTACCTGAGCCGCTACATCATCGAGCACAAGGCCGACTACTACCGACTGCTGCTTGGCGTGACGCGTGACGGGGAGTGGGAGCCGTGGCTCCTCTACATTCTGCGCGGCATCGAGGAGACCGCCGGCTGGACCACGGCGAAGATCCGCGCGATTCGAAAGCTCCATCGCGCCACGACCGAGCACGCGCGGAAGACGCAGCCCAAGATCTACAGCCGCGAGCTGATCGATCTGATCTTCGAGCAGCCGTACTGCCGCATCCCGAACCTCGTCACGACCGGCATCGCGGCCAGGCAGGCGGCTTCGCGTTACCTCAAAGCTCTCGCCTCGATCGGTGTGCTCGAGGAGCGGACGGTGGGACGTGAAAAGCTCTGGGTCCACACGCGGCTGATGGCGCTGCTAACGCGAGACGAGAACGCGATCGAGCCCTACGCCGACTGAGGGCGCGCTTAGTGCTTCGGTGCCGGCGCCTCCGATCCATTGAGCGCCTTGTCGCCCCAGAGCTTCTTCAGCCGCGCGTCGCGCCCGCAGCCGAGGCGATAGCCCTGATAGCGGACCGGGTCCTTCTTGTAGAAGTCCTGGTGGTACTCCTCGGCCGGATAGAAGGTGGTGGCGGCCACGATCTCGGTCACGATCTTGCCCGGTAGATTGGCGTTCGCCTCGAGGTCGGCCTTCGTCTCCTCGGCCAGACGGTGCTCGTCCTCATTGCCGTAGAAGATCGACGAGCGGTACTGCCGGCCGTGATCACAGAACTGCGCGTCTGACTGCGTCGGATCGATGTTGTGCCAGAAGATGTCGAGGAGCTGCGCGTAGGTGATCACGCTCGGGTCGTAGTGAATCTGCACCGACTCGGCATGGCCGGTCGAGCCCGAGCCGACCTCCTCGTAGGTCGGGTTGACCTTGCTGCCGCCGGTGTAGCCGGAGATGACGGCGCTCACGCCGGGGCGTCCTTCGAACGCGGTCTCCACGCACCAGAAGCATCCCCCCGCAAAGGTCGCGAGCGATTCGCCGCCTGACGGCTTGTCCATCGCGGGCATCGGGTCGTCGGCCATCACCTTCGTCCCGTCGTGGCGCATGGATGACGCGGGCATCGCCTCGTTCGCGAAGAGGGGAGCGAACTCGCCGTAGCCTTGCGCCTGCAGCTCGGCCGCCGGCACGAAGCGCAGCGCGGCGGAGTCGAGGCAGTAACGAAGGCCGGTCGGCTTCGGTCCGTCGTCGAACACATGGCCGAGATGCGAGCCGGCATGCGTCGAGGTCAGCGCCGTGCGCTCGTAACCGATCTTGGTGTCGGTCGAACCGTTGATGTTCTCCGGCACCAGCGGTCTGGTGAAGCTGGGCCATCCGGTGCCCGAATCAAACTTGTCGAGCGAGCTGAAGAGCGGCTCACCCGAAACGATGTCGACGTAGATCCCAGGCTCGTGATTGTCCCAGTACTCATTGTGGAAGGCGGGCTCGGTGCCTTCGTGCTGGGTTACCTGGTACTGCATCGACGTGAGCTTTGACTTGAGCTCGGCATCGCTCGGCTTTTTCCAGGTGCCGGCGTCGAAGCCGATCGAGCTGGTGCCTCCGCGAGTGGGGGAGGCGCCTTTTCCACCGGCGGCGTTGGTCATCTCCGCGGCGTTGGCCTCCGCGCCCTTCGGTGTCGAGTTGCCCGAGCACGCGCTGCTTGCGCACATCGCCGCGAGTAGAATCGCCAGACCGGCGACGGGTCGGATGCTGCGCGCCCACTCGTTGGAAGCGTGGTCGTGGTGGTCGCGCGATCTGGACGTCAACATCGTGGGTCTCCTTGCGGGATCTTCCCCGCGGCTGGCCGCTCAACCGAATTTGGAAGAGCGGCGGTCTCCCCGACCGGCGCACGGTAAGATGCCATGCCGAGAAGAAGAGTTCCCAGTCCCCCGGGGAGAATTCCGACCGTGATCGAAAGGAGCGCGCCGAAGCCGGCCTGAGTCATGCGGACCCTGCTCTTGTTTCTGCCCTCCGCCCTCGTCGTCTTGGCGATGGTGCTTCACTCGCTCAAGCAGAGGGGCGCGCGCGAGACCTGGCTCTTCTTCGGCTTCGGGCTTCTCTTCGGCGTGCTGCGCGGAAACATCATCTGGTGGATCACGACCGTCCACTTCGGCGGGCGCTTTCCCTACATCTTCACCAACAAGCTGCTCGGCATCTTTCACGATTCGTTGCAGGCCGACATCGGCTGGATCCTCACGGTCTATCTCGGATGGTGCTTCGCCGAGCGGCTGCTCGCGCGCGTGACGGGGAGGGAGCGGAGCCTCTTCCACACCGTATCGATCGCGGCGCTCTTCGCCACCGCGCTTTCCTACGCAGTCGAGTCGACCGCCATCGCGCTCGGTTGGTGGAATTGGAATCTGGGAGTGAAGAGCCGCTTCCTGATCGATGTTCCGATCGCGGGCATCGCGGCCTGGTTCTCGGTGCCGATCGACTTCTTCCTGCCGTTTCTCCTGCTCGCGCGGATGCGAGGTCGCGTGGCCGACGGATGGCGCTGGGCTGCGCTGCTGATCTTCCCGCTCCACATGTTGGTGCACCTCTCGAACGATCGCGTCGGTGCGGCTCTGCCGGTGACGCCGTTCAACCTCTTCTACTGGCTCGCGGCGCTGGCGGCACTCGTCCTGCCGATGACGCGAACCGTCGAGCTGCCGGCTTACCCGACGGCGAAGCGAGGGAGCTTCGCGGCGCGATTGCCCACGTGGCTCGTTCCCGTGGTGCCGGCGCTGTCGATCGCCATCGTCCTGGGAGTGCTGCTCGTGAGTGACCTGGTGATCGCGAAGCGGCCGGCTCTGCTCTACTCGCTCGCGCCGCTCGTCCTCTTGACCGCCATGGTGTTCGTGCCGCTCAGGCCGTGGATCTTCCTCGCGGTCACGCTGCCGCTCGGCCTGATCGGGGGAAAGCTTCTCTGGCCCCTGCCCTTCGTCGCGCTGCTCGTCTGGATCTGGACGGAGGAACGCCGGCTGGCGCCGCTGCCTCGACGCGCGATCGTCTCTGCGCTGCCGCTGCTTCTCTCGATCTTCTTCCTTCGCGACGCGCGGGCGCGCGACGCGGTCGATCGGCGTTATGGCGAGGCGTGCGCGCTCGGGGCAAGTCTCGCGCGTCGTGGTGAGCTGGAAGGCGCGGTGCGAAGCTACGACGACGCGATCGCGCTCTCGCCCCACAATGTTCGCGCGCTGGAGGAGGTGGCGCAGGTCCACCTTCAACGGAAGGACTACGCGCGCGCCGAGTCGACCTATCGGCGTCTGCTCGAGCTTCGGCCGATCAGCCCCGAGCTGATGAACAACCTCGGCAACGTGCTGATGCTGCAAGGTCGACAGCCCGAGGCGATCGAAGCGTATCGGACCGCGCTTCGCTTCGATCGTACGTATCGTCCCGCGCGGGCGATGCTCGAGCAGCTCGGCGTGTCAGCCACCCGCTGAAAGCGCGCGAAGTGCCGCCTGCACCTGCGGCGCTTCCGGCGCCGACGGAAAGCGCGCGAGAAAGCGCTCGGCCCAGCTCCTTACCTCGTCCGCGTTCGGCAGCTCGTTGCCGTAGAGGCTGATCAAATTCAAGTAGGCCGAGCGACGCGTCGGGTCGAGCTCGATCGCCTGCCGGAAGAGCGTCGCCGACTGGTCAAAGGCGCCCGCCTTCTTCCGCGCCATCGCGTAGGCCTCCACCAGGGCCGGGTCTCGCGGCGATTGCGCGAGCGCTTCCTCGAGCACGATCGACGCGTCGGCGCCGCGACCTTGCCGCGTGCGCGCGATGCCGAGGTTCTTGAGCAGCGTGCTCGTGCGGAAGCCCGCTTGGTATGCGGCCTCGAGCTCGACCGCGCCTTCATCGACGCGACCCATGTTCACGAGAAGCGAGCCGTACTGCGCGCGCTTCGCCGGATCCTTGCCGCCGTCGAGCTCGATCGCGCGCTTGAGGTAGGGATACGCATCCGCGTTCTTCCCCTGCTTCATGAGCGACGAGCCGAGGTTCGCGTTCGCGCGTGAGCTTTCGGGCGCGGTCTTGATCGCGGCGGTGAAGAGGGACGCGTCGTCCTTCCAATCCGGGATGCGTCGCTGCAGCAGCGCGCCGTAGGGGAGGGCAAGCGCCAGGAGGATCGCGTACGCACGATTCGGCGTGAGCGCCTCGCGGATCACCGCGCAGACGAAGAGCAGAAGCCCCGCCGCGGGCAAGTAGAGGAA
>CAZZAH010000311.1:0-5666 GCA_964652115.1 uncultured bacterium
TGCGAAGCCGATCCGGTGCAAGGTGGAGCTCACCGCGCCGAAGCGGGTCGCCGCGCTGGTTCGCGGAACCGAGATCTATCGAGTAGAGCTGGAGCAGCGCCGCGAGTCGATGCGCGTCTCCTGCTCGTGTCCCTACTTCTGCGAACCGGCTCGCGTATGCAAGCACGTCTGGGCCGTCCTGATCATGCTCGAGCGACACCATGCGGCCCCGCAATGGTATTCCTACCGGCCGAAGGAGCTTGATCTCGTCCCGGGAGACGAAACGCGGAATCCACCGTATGGGGCGTGGTCGACGGTGAGGCCCGGCAACGAGGGATCGGTTCGCGGTGACAAGTCCACCAAGGCAGTGAGCGCAGGGAATCCCACGAAACCGAGGAAGTCGACTGCCAAGTCGAATCGCACACTAGCGCCGCGCCCGAAGACGAAGGCCACGAAAGCTCAGGCCGAGCTCACACGGTGGAAGAAGCAGATCGCGAGATTGCGCACCGAGCTGCGCGACGATCAGACTGACAACGAGCCGCCACTCTCGCCGAGGACTGAATTGCTTTATGTCTTGCAGCCGGAGGCGCTGACGGTCAATCGAGCCGCGCTCCGTCTGCAGGTCCTCCAGTTTGGGCAAGCTCCCGACGGGAGTCGGAGGGAACCACGTCCGCTCAGACTCGAACAGTGGGAGATCTCCGACCTTCCGGATTCGCGGGATAGAAAGGTGCTCCAGCTTCTCGCTGGGTCCTCGACGGAGAGATCCTTCGACACGTATCGCTACTACGCGTCCAGCCGCGGAGCGTCGCTCTTCGACCTCAAGGGCGAAGCCGGCGCCGCGATTCTCGAGCTGGCGGCGGCCACCAATCGGCTCTACTCCACAGCGGGTGGCGACTCCGACGAACGCGTCGGTCCGCTCTCGTGGCAAGGCGAGCGGGCATGGGATCTTTGCGCTGTCGTTAGAGCGCACGATGGCGGATACGCGCTGTCGGCGGAGCTTCGGCGAGGCGAAGAGCGCGTGGAGCTGAGCGACGCGAAAGGAATCACGCCCCTCGGTACCTGGATGCGCGGGACGGAACTCCATCGCCTACGCGACGACCTGGCCTCTGCCTGGGTCTCGACCTTCAAGACCCGCGCTCCGGTCGTGGTCCCTCAAGCGGACGGCGCAGAGCTGGTCCGATCACTCTTCGCTTTGCCACGCACTCCGCAGCTCGATCTGCCGGAGGAGCTGCGCTTCGAGGAGCGGGAGCACGCGCCGACGCCGCGCCTCGTCGTGCGAAGGCCGGAGCGCCCGAACGCGCCGCGACCGATGCTCCGCGCCAGCGTCACCTTCGAGTATGACGGGATCCTCGTCGAGGATGGGCAGGCGGGGCGACTCGCGGTCGATGCCGAGCGCCGCATCGTGATTCGACGCGATCCGTCACGCGAGCAACGGAGCGAGCTTCGCCTCTACGAACTCGGATTCAAGACGGGATATGACGCACGCGAGCGCCGGCCGCAGCTGGTGCTGGCCCCGGCTCGTCTGGCGCAGGTGGTGTCGACCTTGACCAGCGAAGGCTGGAAGGTCGAAGCGGATGGCCAGCTGCATCGCACGATGGACCGCTTCCAGCTCGCGGTTCGCTCGGCCATCGACTGGTTCGACCTCACCGGATTCGCGGCCTTCGGAGAGGTGACGGCATCGATGCCCGAGCTGCTTCGAGCTCTGCGCAAAGGGGAGCGCACGGTGCTTCTCGGCGACGGATCCATCGGACTGCTGCCTGATGAGTGGTTGATGAAGTACGCGCAGCTCACCCGACTGGGGAAGGCGTCGGAGGATGGCGTTCGCTTCGAAGCGCGGCAAATCGGCCTGCTCGACGCTCTGTTATCAGGTCTGTCCGAGGTGTCGATCGACGCTCGGTTCGCCAAGGCTCGGGAGCGCCTGCGCGCCTTCGATCAGATCGCGCCGCTCGCACCGCCCAAGTCCTTTCGGGCCGAGCTGCGAGGCTATCAGGCCGACGCGCTTGGTTGGCTTCACTTCCTGCGTGAGTTCGGACTGGGCGGATGCCTCGCCGATGACATGGGTTTGGGGAAGACGGTGGTCGCCCTTGCGCTCTTCGACGAGCGGCGAGCGACGCGGCGCAAGCACGGTCCATCGCTGATCATCGTCCCGAGCTCGCTCGTCTTCAATTGGCAGAGCGAGGCCGCGCGCTTCGCCCCCAAGCTTCGGGTCACCGCTCACGTCGGCATCGATCGTGCGCCGCTGGCGGAGAGTGCGGTCAAGTCAGATTTGGTGCTCACGACCTATGGCACGCTTCGCCGCGACATCCTCGACTTCAAGGAGGTGCCGTTCGACTACGTCGTGCTCGACGAATCGCAGGCGATCAAGAACTCCGCAACCGAGACCGCGAAATGTGTTCGGTTGCTCGAGTCGCGGCATCGCCTGGCTCTTTCCGGCACGCCGATCGAGAATCATCTCGGCGAGTTATGGAGCCTCTTCGAGTTCTTGAATCCAGGGATGCTTGGCGAGGTGGGTTCCTTCCGTCTGACCGCCGCACAGTCGCGGGCGCCCGACGACGAGACCCGCGCTCTTCTCGCCCGCGCGCTTCGGCCGCTCATCCTTCGTCGGACCAAGCAGCAGGTCGCGAAGGAGCTCCCGGAACGCGTCGAGCAGACGCTCTCCGGGGAGATGGGTCCCCGACAGCGGGTCCTATACGAAGAGCTGCGCGACCACTATCGCCGGGCACTCCTGGACAATCTCGACGAGGCCGCGCTTCGCCGATCGAAGATCCAAGTTCTCGAAGGACTCCTTCGCCTGCGCCAGGCGGCCTGCCATCCCGGGCTGATCGACAAGAGGCACCGCGAATCCGAGTCGGTGAAGATGGACCTCCTCCTACCTCAGCTGCGCGAGGTGATCGAAGAGGGTCACAAGGCGCTCGTCTTCTCGCAGTTCACGAGCTTCCTCTCCATCGTTAAGCAAGCGCTCGATGCCGAGGGCATCGGGTACGAGTATCTCGACGGAAAGACTCGCGATCGAAGGGAGCGCGTCGCGCGCTTCCAGAATGATCCCGATGCGAAGCTGTTCTTGATCAGCCTCAAGGCGGGTGGCGTTGGCCTTAACCTGACGGCGGCCGAGTATGTCTTCCTCCTCGATCCGTGGTGGAATCCAGCGGTTGAGGCGCAGGCGATCGATCGGGCACATCGCATCGGCCAGGCGCGGACGGTCATCGCCTACCGTCTGATCGCGCGCGGCACGGTCGAGGAGAAGATCTTAGAGCTGCAGAAAACCAAGCGCGCGCTGGCCGACGCGATCATCGGGGAGGACAACAGCCTGATTCGAGGGCTGAAGCGCGAGGACCTCGAGCTGCTGCTCTCCTGACCGGTGGCCGCTCCGAAGACGCCCGATCCCGCAAGCGGCTGGCTCGACCAAACGTGGGACCACGAAAGATTCGGAGGAACCCTAGCTCGAAGCGACGGCGGATTCGGGACGCGGGTGGTCGAAGCCGGGCGCGAGCGCCAAGGTGTCCTCCTGTCAGGACCGTTATTTACTAAAGGTGTCCTTGACTGAAGGACACATTCGACCGTCATTGGGATGCGCCGCGCCGGCAAGACGATCTTCCTGCGGCAGCTCTTGGCCGAACGACGGGCGACCCAGCCTCCGGAACGGGCTCTCTACCTCAGCTTCGACGACGATCGACTGGCGGAGATTGGAGCTGACCAGCTGGGGCTCCTGCTCGAGGAATACTACCGTCGGTACCCGGAGCTGCGTGGCCAGGAGACGGTGACCTGGCTCCTCGACGAAATCCAACTCGTGCCGGGTTGGGACCGGTTCGTTCGCCGGGTGCTCGACTCTGAGCACCTCGAGATCGTTGTGTCCGGGTCGTCTGCGCGCATGCTTTCTCGCGAGGTTCACACGTCGCTGCGCGGGCGCGGGATGGAGACGGTCATCCGCCCGTTTAGCTTCCGCGAGTTCCTTCGCCACCGAAAGGAAGAACCGGCGAAGGACGCTTCTCGTTGGACGCCAGCCGAGCGCTCTCTCGTGGAGAAGCGCTTTCGAGAGTACCTGGTTGAGGGCGGGTTTCCCGAGACGCAGGGACTCTCGGTGCTGCTTCGAATCGAGTTGCTGCAGGGCTATGTCGACACGGTGCTCTTCAGGGACGTGGTGGAACGTTATGGCGTCACGCAGGTGGCGGCGCTGCGGTGGATCGTGCGCCACTGCCTTCGCAATCCGGCTGGTAGCTTCAGCGCGCATCGCTTCTACCAGGACTTGAAAGCTCAGGGGCATGGGGTCGCGAAGGACGCGGTCCACGCGATGCTCGGTCACTTACTCGATGCGTTTCTCATCACCGCCGTACCGCTTGCAACAGACTCGGAGCGGAGGCGCAATTCAAACCCACGCAAGCTGTATCCGCTCGATCCGGGATTGATCAAAGCCTTCGACGCCAGCGGGCGTTCACAGCTGGGGCATGCGTTGGAGACGGTCGTCCTGAACGAGATAGTGCGAAGAAAGTTCGATGTAGGCTATGTGAAGACCTCTGACGATGTGGAGGTGGACTTTCTTGTGCGCTACATCGCCGGAGGGGAGGAGCTCATTCAGGTTTGTGCAGACCCGTCGACGCCGGAGACGATGAGCCGCGAAATTCGCGGGCTCGGCGCCGCTGCCGCCGAACACCCAAGTGCGCAGCAGAGGATGTTGGTGCTCGACCGCGATCAAGCGCTTCAGGTGAAGGTGCCGGGCGTCGAGGTGCAGCCTACTTACGAGTGGCTGCTCGAGCCGACGTTGTAGTTTGCCCTTCTCCTTCGGGAATCGTGAGCGTACCGGCAAGGACGACGCCCGCACTCTGCGCGTTCTCGAATCGAACCTCTTCGGCGCGGTAGGGGAAGGGCGGCTCCGGCGTCTGCGGTCGTGCGCGCGTCGCCTCCGCCTTCTCGCGCGCGACGTGCGCGAACGTCACCTGCACCACCGGCCGGCCGGGGAAGGACCACATTCCCGTCATCGACTCGCCATCGGCGGCAAGCTGTCCGTCGAACACCGCCTTCGTCACCACGACGACGAAGCGCACGTGGTCATCGTCGCGTGTGAGCTCGCGCACCTCGAGGTTCGTCGCACCGGCATCGGGCGCATCGAAGGTTGCCGAGGTGCCGTGCTCGTTGGTCGCGACGTGAAGCACGAGACGAAACTCCTTCTCGTCGCGCACGACCGCGCCCTGCCATGTGCCGTCGAGCCCTTCGAGGATCACGATCTTGTCCGGCGCGCGAGTCAGCACGAGCGGGAGTTCATATCCCGACTGCGACCATGTCCCCTTCCACGCGGAGAGGCTGTCGCTCCACACCGAGTCGAACGAACCTCCAAGCGACGGCGCGCGGAACGCAAGCTGGCGCGCAGGCTCAACCTCGAGCGGGATCTCGGCGCCGTCTTGATCAACCGACTCCATCACGCCGCTCACCTTTCCTTTGTGCTCATCGATGTGAACGACGAGGCGAAGTCCGCCGCTCGGTGTGGTCAGGGTCCCTTGCCACGTGCCGGAGATCGTCGCGGCATCACTGCCCACCGATCGCGTGCATCCGGCGGCGATGAGGTTCAGCACAAGGCAAGCCAAGGCCAGGGAGATTCGCATGGAGCTCTCCTCTCAGAAGGGTTGTGGGTGAGTCGTTACATTGCGGGCGAGTGTCTGCGCGTGAACGATCGAATCAGCCTTGTCACCACTAGC
>CAZZAH010000312.1:0-5622 GCA_964652115.1 uncultured bacterium
CGCGTCATTCCCATCACCAATCGCGCCTCGATCGGGAGCCTGAGGTTCTCCGCCGCCTTGGCGTATTCCATCAGCGACGCCACCGCCCACGCGTTCTCGTGCGTGTTCGCCCACCGCCCATGCTTCCGCTCGGTCATCAGCCAACGCACGAAGAGCGGCAGCAGCGGATGGTTCGGATCGCGCCGCGAGAGGAGCAGGGTGGCGAGCGCGGTCGCGCGCACGCGATCGAGGCGAGAGGAGCCGAAGGCTGCGCCCCATCCGGGATGAAGCTCCTCGAGCGAGGCGCTCGACGCACTGCGCTCGACCCCTTCGGCGGCCGCATCGATCAGCGCCTTGATGTGGCCGCTCGCCATCATGCGAAGGTCCGCGTCCGCGGCCTTCCGGAGCGAGCCGGTCGCGCGGCGACGCTCCTCGTAGCGATCGTAGGCGAGGGCGAGCGCGATCTTGCCCGCGGTGCCGAGCTCTTCCGGATAGGTATAGAGCCGCTCGAGCGTCGCGCCGTCGACCGGCGGTTCCGCGGTCGCGCCTTCCAGTCGAACCCACGCGAGGAAGGCCTGCGTGTCGGGATCGAGCGCGGTCTCCTTCGTGCGCTCGAGGTCGTTCGCGAGCAGTTGATCGGCGCCTGCGAGGAGCTCGTCCGGCACCGCGATGCCCGCGCGCGCGACGCGCGAGAGAACCCAGTAAGTGTAGGCATTCAGGTACGGCGATGAAGATCCGCCTTCGGGCCAGAGCCGGAAGCCATCGGCGCCATACTGCGCGCCGACCTTCTCGACTCCCTTCACGAGGCGCGCGTTGATCGCGTCGGCGTCGATCGAGTCGGGCGGCAAGCGATCGGCGAGCTCGCGCTTCGCCAACCAACCGAAGAGCTGTGAGTCGATCTGCTCGAGGCAACCGTGCGGATAGCCGGTGAGGTACTCGAGCGCGGGCGCGAGCCCATTCAGCAGCGTGGGCGAGACCGCGATCGAGAGGCCTCCGCCCTCCATCAATCCGGGATCGGCAAGGGAGATGGTCTCCTGTCCTTTGGGCGCGGCGACACCAAAGGCGACGTCGATCTCGTGGTGGAGCGCCTCCTTCACGACCAGATTCCGGCTCACGCGATCGAGGAAGCGGCCGCCGTCGGCGCTCGCGGTCAGCGTGTAGCGCAATGTGCCGGTCGATGGCGACTCGACCGCGAAGTCGGCGCGCCAGTTCTCGCCCGGCGCGAGCTTCCGCTTGGTGCTCGAGGGCCCGGTCAAGCGCGCGCCGGTGATCTCGCAGCGAAGTTCGACGTCCATCGGCGCGCTGGTGCGATTGCGCACGACGGCGCCCAAGCTCCAGGCGTCGCCGATCCGAACGAAGCGCGGCGCCGCCGCCTCGACCTCGAGGGAGCGCGCGACCGTGACCGTGCTCTCGGCTTGCGCGAACTCGCTCTTCGTCGTCATGCCGATCGCGCGGAGGCGATAGCGCGTGAGGTCATCGGGCATCGGGATCGAAATGTGTGCGCGGCCGTCGGCGCCCGCGACGATGAGCGGATTCCAGTACGCGGTCGCGCGGAAGTTGGCGCGCGTCGGGAGGCCCATCTTCGCTTCGGCGCCGCCGCCGCCGGGCGAGGACTTCCCCTTGTCGAGCGAGGGAGAGAGGCGAAGCTGCGTGCGGAGATCGTCCTCGATCACGTTGCCGTGACGCGAGCCGAAGAGCTGCGTGAGCGGATGCACCGTGTTGTCGGCGAGAAGCGCCAGCACCGCCTCGTCCACCACCGCGAGCGTGATCTCGCCCGCGCTCGGATTGCCCGCGGCATCGGTCAGGAGGAAATCGACGCCCAGGCTGTCCCCCGGTTCGATCGTGGTTCGCGTCGGTGTCACCGTGAGCTTCGCTTCCCACTTCCCGAAGCCGACATTGAAGTAAGCGTTGGCTCGCGCGTGATAGGGCAGGAACTGACGCGGGCCTTGTCCTGGTTGCGTCGGCACCTTGTCAGGACCGACGAGCACCGCGTCGATCGAAGCGCTGCCGGGCGCCAAGCCGAGCAGCGGGACCTCGACCCGCGGAGTGCCGGAGAGGGCGACGTGCTTCGCGCGGATGATCTCGCCGCTCTGGAGCACGACTAGCGCCTCTGCTCCACCGACCGGCGCGGGAATCACCACACGCACCGTGTCGTCCGGCGCGTAGTCCGACGTCTCGAGGTCGAGGTTGAGCCACCAGGTCGTCGGCCGCGGAGCGTTCGAGACCTCAGAACCCGCGACCCAAGCGCTCGCGCTTCCGCCGAGGAGCTCGCCATTCGGCACCTTCGGATAGACGCGCAGTCGATAGTCGCCCGGGCCAGGCACGGTCATGATCTGCTTGGTTACCTCGGCCGTGCTCGTTCGCTCGAGACGAGAGATCAAGGTGTCGGCGGGGAAGTTCTCGTAGTCGAAGAGGCCGCCGAGTCGACGCACGCGCGCGGTCTTGTAGTCCTGACGCCAGAGCTCGGTCACGACCGGCACGTCCGCGCGAATCGTTCCCGCCGTGTCGACCACGACCCACTCCCACGAAACTTGATTGGTGCGTTCGGTCGGCTCGTCCCAAAGGGTGCGCACGCCGACGCGCAGCGGTCCGCGCACGACGGTCACGCCATCGTTGTCAAACGCCGATTGATCGGCGAGATCACGTGCGCCGATTTCGAACGACGCATAGGAATCCGGAGCCTCGGGCGGCAGCAGGATCGACTGCTCGAGCACGATGCGGCCGTCACGATCGAGCTGGGCCTTGCCCTGGCGAAGCACGGTCGGTCCTTGATAGCCGCGCTTCCTCTGGTAGCCGCCGTCGCTCGGCCGGATCGTGACCGGCGGATCGTCGCTGAAGTTGAACTCGGCCCAGCCTTGCGGCCGCCAGTACGCGGGCGAGAGCGAGAGGAACCAGTCAACCGGCTGTCCACCGAGCGCGCCGCCGCTGTAGTAACGGAAGAGTCCTTCCGCCGTGGCGGTGCCGCCGCTCAAGAGAAGGCGCGGCGATGCGGTCACCTTCGCCTGGAAGCGCGGGGCGCGATACTCCTCGACGTCCAAGCCGATCACGCCGAGCTGGCGGCCGTTGTCGTCGGGCGAAGGCTCGAAGACCTCGAGCGCATAGCGTCCGGTGCGCGCGTTCTGCGGCAGGACGAAGTGCCCGGCGCCGGTGCCGTTGGCGCTAAGGGTGACTTGCGCCTTCTGCGCCGCGTCGTCATACGCGTTGAGGCGCACTTCGATGTTCTTTCGCTTCGAGATCGAGAGCCCCTTCGCGTCGACCTCGCGCAGCCAGACCTTCCACTCGACGCGATCGCCCGGTCGATAGATCGGTCGATCGGTCCAGAGCGCCGCGGCGGGCGGCGGCGTGTTGCGGAGCTCTTCCAAGTTCCAGTCGTAGACCGAGAGCTCGAGGAAGGCGCGATCGCTCTTCGTCTCGCAGAGGGCGAAGCGCGGTACGCCGGCCGCGGTCAAGGTCGCGACGCCGGGCGTCCACGCGATTCCATCGGCATCGGTCGTTCCCTTCCAGAGCGGCGCGGCGGGAGCCTTCCCGAGCGCGTCCGGTCCATCCCAAAGCGACACGCGCGCGCCGACGATCGGCTTTCCGTTGCTCAGGTCGGTCACCCAGAGGAGACCGTGCTCACGCGCCAAGCGAGAGGTGATGCCGATCGAGGTGATCTGAAGGAGCGTGTAGGCGCGAAGCGTGTCGGGCGGCTGATCGGGCTCGGGGAAGCGCGCGATCGACGTCGCCTCGAGGTAGAGAAGGTCGCCATCGGCCGGACGCGCGGGGAGCTCATCGAGTCGCTTGCGCCACGAGTAGGTGCTGTCGGCCACGGTCGAAGGATCGGACCAGTGAATCGACTTGAACCAACGCGTGCTCCACGCCGCGGGGTTCTTCGTCTGCGAGAGGAGCGTGCCGTAGGTTGAGAGGCGCGAAGCGGCGAGCGGTCCATCGCTCGACTTGAGCCACATGCCGCGAATCTCGACCGGGATGGTGTTGATCGCCTTCACGCGCACCGCTTCATCCGGACCCGGCATCATCGCGCCGGCATCGGGCTCGATCTCGAGCGTGGCCCAGTCATGCGGCACGGTCACCAGGTCGGTGAAGCTCACGTTGGTGCGTCGGCCATAGAGATCCGGCAGACCGGCCGGCACGGTGACGCGGAGCTCATGCCCCGATGGCAGCGGCCCTTCGACCCAGATGTTCTGGCCGCCGCCATCCCAGGCGGAGAGACGCTTCACCGGTGGATCGAGCTTGAGGTACTTGAGCAGCGTGTCGGGGTGGGTCGGGCTTCCCATGGTGAAGAGGAGCGAGCCGCGATCGGCCGCGACCTCGCGCACGCCGGGCGCGCCGAGCGTGCGGAAGAGGATGTGCACCTCGTCGGCGAGCCCGAGCTCCGATCCTTCGAAGCGAAGGTCCTTCGCCACGCGCACCTGATAGAGCTGGTTGGGATCGAGCGGCGTCGTCGTCTTGACGCCGATCACCTTCGCGCGATCGATCGACTCCTTGCCCAACCGGTCGGCGAGGTCGGTCAGCTCCGACTCGGTCGGGGAGTAGGAACGGAGCGGCGCGAGCACCGCATCGGGAGTCGAGGTCGCGTCTTCTCCGCTCCAACGCCACAGCGAAACGGCGCGCTCGCCGCCCGCGGGCTTCTGATCGAAGACCAAGAGGATCGGATCATCGATCGGGAAGATGCCGATCTCGGGCGCCTGCTCCTCCGACTCCGGAACGATCGGCGCGGGCGCGGGGACCGAGGCGAGGAGACGCGGGCGGCGGAAGTCGATCGTGAACTGGACCTCTTCCTTGAGCTCAGCACCGGCGAGGCTCTTCGTTCCCTTGGGAATCGTGACGTGGATCTCGGTGCCGTCGACCGGCGGTTGCTCGAGCACGAACGAAACCGCGCGCGTGCCGAGCCAGGTGATCGAGCCCTTGAGCTTCGGCTCGATGCGGAAGACATTCCTCCCGGAGTGGCCCCGCTCGCCGATCTTCACCATCGGCTCGCTGAAGGACGCGTCGATCGAGTAGAGCTCTCGCACGTCTCCCTTCGGCGTGGCGAGCACGACGCTGAGCGGCGACTCCGCGCGCGCTTGACCACGAGCACGCACCGCCACGACCGCGTTCAGCAGACAAAGAACGATCAAACCCCAGCGACGCGCGCGGCGTCGGGAAGGTCCCGGCATCGAATGTCTCCCTGCGGATTGGTTCTTCGGCACCCCAACAACAATGAGGCCGCAGGCTACCCGCTGGCCTGCGCTCTCGCCAGTCTTTCCCAGCTTGGATGGAGTCGAGGCAGGCCTCCATTGACAGCCCTCGGCAGCGGTCACTAACCTCCGCCGAACTTACGACGAAGGAACCCCCGGCATGGCTGAACGTGGACGTCATCTACTGCGCGTATTGGCCGCGGTCGCGTGGAGCGACGGCGAGCTCGCGCCCGAAGAAGAGGCATTTCTCCGTTCGCTCGGGCGTGACCTCGCGCTTTCGGCCGACGGCTCGGCCGAGCTCGAGCAGCTTCTCTCCCTTCCCGTCCCGCGCGATGAGTTCGATCGCTATGCGCGCGAGTTCGAGCAGGAGGTCGATTCGCCGGAGGAACGTCGCGAGCTCCTGCGCGCGGTCGAGGCCTTGATCGGCGCCGATCAGGTGCGAAGCCCCGAGGAGATCGACTGCCTG
>CAZZAH010000313.1:0-5590 GCA_964652115.1 uncultured bacterium
CGCGGTCGAGGCCTACGAGAAGCTTCGCGAGGCGCGGCCGGACGATCGCGAAGCGCTCGAGAAGCTCAAGGAGCTCTACGGGAAGCGACGCGCGTATCGGCAGCTCTACGATCTCTACGACTCCGAGTCGAAGCGGACGAGCGGCGACGAGCGAAGGGCGCTCTGGGTTGAGATGGCGAAGATGGCGTCCGACCGCCTCGATCGCGGCGTCGATGCGACGCGTCTCTACAAGATGATCCTCGCCGAGGATCCGGACGATGCCTCCGCCCTCGACGCGCTCGAGAAGCAAGCCGAGCGTGACAAGGATTTCGCGACCGTCGCCGAGGTCCTCGAACGTCGTGTCGTCATCGCCGACGATCCGCAGGCGCGGCTCGTGATCCTGCAGAAGCTCGGAGGCGTGTACTCCGACCGCCTCCAGGATCACTCGGGCGCGCTTCGCGTCTGGCCCAATCCCTCGCGGGTCGGCGAGGCGATTCACCTCGCGAGGCTCGGCGGAAATGCGGGTGAGGTCGACGTGGTCTGCGCGGACGGCCGCGTCGTGCAGCGCGTCACGCTGTCAGGTGGCGAGTCGAGCTGGGATGGCGCCGGCGCCGCCGGTCGCACGCTTCCCGCCGGCGTCTACTGGGCCTACGTCGCGGGATCGTCCTCGGGAGCGCGCATCGTCCGCACACGCTGATGACGCCGCCACAAAGCACGAACGCCTCCGTCGGCCATCGACGGAGGCGTTTTCGGTGCAACCCCTCGCGAGCGAGCGCGAGCGCGGACTTCTAACGTGAATCCTTCTTCGCCGCCTTCTCCGCGCGCTTCTCCTTCAGATTCTTCGTAGGCTTCTTCTTCGTTTCCTTCTTCGCTTCCTGGTTCTTCGCCATGTTGAACGCTCCTCCAATCGAAGGCCCATCTGAACGATCTACTGAATAGCGCGCGGCGCCGGAACGCGGCCGGGGTCGAGCGCGGCGACGGCGTATTTTGCGGAGAGCATGCGCCGCCGGTCAAGCGGAACGACGATCAGGGGAGGTAAGGCTCGCCCGCGAGGAGCGCCCGATCGAGCGCCTCGTCCTGCCCGTAGATGTCCCCATAGAAGTGGACCAGCCCGTCGGTCCCGACCACCGCGGTGGCGTAGAAGATGACGACCGTGAGCGGCGCGGTCAGGGTGGCGCGGGTTTCGGTCTCGCCCTTCATCGCGGTCTCGATCTTCTCGCGTGTCCACGACGGCTGATCGCTCAGGACGAAGCTCGCGAGGGCGGTCGGATCCTCGACCCGAACGCAGCCGTGGCTGAAGTCGCGCCGCGCCCGAGCGAAGAGGCCGTGGGACGGCGTCCCGTGGAGATAGACGTTCTGGTCGTTCGGAAAGATGAACTTGGCCGCGCCGAGCGAGTTCTTCGGCCCCGGCCGCTGGCGAATGCGGATCGCGCCGCTGGCGATGCCGGGATATGCGTCCTCGTTGAGCGCGACCACGCCGCCCCCCTTGGCCGACACCAGCTCCATGTCTTCCTCCGCGAGGTAGCCCGGCTCTTTCCGCAGCTTCGGGAGGATCTCGGTGCTCGCGATCTTGTAGGGCACGTTCCAGTAGGGACGGAAGACGACGTAGCGCATCTCCTCGAGGAAGATCGGCGTCTGCTTGTCGAGCGACTTCCCCACGATGACGTTCATCTCGAGCGCCGGTTGCGTGCTGAGCGAGTCGAAGGCCCAGAGGCTGAAGGCCGGCACGTTGACCACGATGAAGGGACGCCCGGCGCGCGGCTCGGGCAGCCAGCGCATGCGTTCGAGCGAGAGCTCGATCTGCCGCAATCGCCGCGCGGGGGGCACCTCGAGCGCTGCCCAGGTCGCGGGACCGACCACGCCATCCGGCTCCAGCCCGTGACGCGCCTGAAAGTGCTTCATCGCCTCGACGATGTCCCCGCCGTAGAAGCTGCTGTCGACCGCGCCGTCGGGAGCGGGCAAGCCTTCGAAGTCGCCCAGCGCGGTCAGCAGTCGGCGGACGCGCGGAAGCAGCGGCGAGTGGCCGCCGAGCTTGAGCTTGCTGCCGCCTCGCGGCACGGCGAGGTTGTCGCGCGCCGCGAGCTCCTGATAGCGGGGCAGCACCGAGAGCAACGCGCGGTATTGCGGGAAGCTCGGCTCGACCGTCACCGGCACGCCGGCCTTGAGCGATCCGCGCTCGACGAAGCTCCGAACGAGGTCGGGCAGCACGTACTTCTTCGGCTCGACGTCGATGCCGTAACGCAGCGTGTGCGGGTTGATCCGGCCGATGTGGAGGTCGGAGATGTAACGCATGAGGAGGAGGCTCAAGCCGACATCGAAGCGCGCGACCTCGCTCGGGCTCAGCGTACGTCGCTGATCGAGCGCGCCCCACTGCGCGCGAAGCCACCCGAGGTTGTACTCGTCGACCGGCAGTCCGCGCGAGGTCGCGGTCTCGATCACGTCGATCGCGTCCTTGGCGGCGGGCTTCGGCTTCTCGTCGTCGTCGAGCCAGAAGGGATGGTAGGTGAGCGGCTGGTAGAGGCCTTCCATCTCGTCCTGGTACCAGGGGAACTCGGGCCAGACGAGATCGGGGTGATGCGCCGAGGCGATCAGTGCCTGCGCTTCGGTGGCGACGGCAGCTTGGCGCTCCGCCGAAACGGCGAACGCGGCCGTCGCGAACAGAAGGCCCGCCACGAGGAGCAGGGCCTGCTGAACCGCAAGCGGCAAGGCGCGCCGGATGCGGGCGCCCGGAAGTCGAGTCGTCAGGATCACGCCCCTAGGATAGCTTGTCGAAGAGGCGCGTGAAGTAGCCCTGCAAAAACATCACGCGTTGGACGAGGAGGGCGATGCGCCCCATCACGGTGAGGGCGAAGCCGGCGCCGAAGCCGATCATCAGGGTGTAGATCCCGAGCTTCGAGATCCCGCCGAAGACCCCCGTATGCGCCTTCGAGAAGAAGAAGTAGGCGAGCGAGCAGATCAGCCCCACCAGCACGAGCAGGTAGTTGAGCCCCGCGCCGGAGAACTCGAGCGGCCGGATCGACCCCTCGACCTGAAGGAACACGGCGGTCTTGAGCGCGAGCGGGATGAAGATACCGGTCGAGATCCCGATGTAGAACGCCATCGCGAAGCGGCTGATCCACGAGAGCTTCGGGAAGAGGCGCAGCCACATCGTGAGGCCGAGCAAGGTCGGGATGAGGTAGATCCAACGATGATCGACCGCGATCGGCACGATCACCTTGTCGTGGAAGCCCTGGTGGTAGAGCAGCATCGTCCAATAGCCGGTCGAGATTCCCACCCAGAAGCGCTCGGCGATCTTGTAGATCTCGTTGTACCCCAAAACAAAAAAAAAAAAAGCCAGCGTCATGAAGGCGGCCAGCGTCTGCCAGGCGAGTTGACTCCAGGTCGTTTCCACTTCGCTCCCTCGCTCTAGCGCCCGGCCGCGCGCGCGCGACGCTGCGCGATGTAGCCGATGTTGGAGAGGATCATGAAGGCCAGGATGACCACGTGGGCCGCGACCTGATACGGCATGCTGGCCGATCCCGCCGCGGGCTTACCCAAGAGCTGCTCGTATTCCGCCGCGCCCTTCACTCCGGGCAGGAGACCGAAGATCTGCCCCGATTGAAGGTAGGGGTAGTAGTCCGAGGCCATGACCCCGGTCACGCCGAGCGCCAGCTTGAATCCGTACTTCGCCTGGCCGTATTGAATCCAGAAGTCGGCCGCGCTGCCGGCGGCGAGCGAGATGACGCCCGCCATCTGCCCGAAGTTGTGGACGTCCTGCATCGCGGGGATGTCGTTCAAGCGCGTCCCGTAGTTGTCGATCGGGAAGGGGACGCGGAAGTCGGTGCCCATGGCCAGAATCGTGATGGCCGGATAGGGCTTGTAGCCGAAGTAGACGAAGTCGACGTCGCGCTTCTTCCCCTTCTCCTCCGCCAGGCGCGTGATGATGTCGTCCGCCATCGGCGCGCCGAACTGGGAGAGGCAGCTGATGTAGACCACCGCGCCGCGATCGAAGGCCTGCGCGATGATCGCCTCGGCCATCGGCTGGAGCTCGGCCATGGTCGACGGATCGAAGTCGATCGCGACGAAGAGGCGATCCTTCTCCTTCAGCTGATCGACGAAGGTGTAGACCTCGCGGACTTCCTTCGAGACCGCGGTCGTCGCCTTGATCTTGAACACGATCGGAAGGAGCACCGCGATCGCCAGAATGAAGTAGATCAACCGGCGATCGACCGTCACCAACCGGTCATACCAACGCGGAGCGGTGTTCGTCGCCATGGCCTAGTCCCGTCCCAGATACGACCGCTCGATGCCGAGCAGGATCTTCATGGAGTAAGCGACCGCGCCGAGCGACACGCCGATGATGATCGCGCGCTTCGACGCCAGGTTCGGCACGGCCAGGATCCAGCGCACTGCCGCGCCGTTCGCCTCGCTCAGCGGTCCCGGCAGCGGCACGATCCGGAGCATCACGATGAAGGCGGTGATCAGGAGCACCGCCGCCAGCATGGTGCGAACGCGGAAGGCTCGATAGGCGGCGCTCGCGATGTAGAAGGCGAGCATGGCGAAGAGCGAGGACTGGGCGGGGTTGAGCGCGTTCTGGAAGAGGTTTCGGTTCAGGCCGTGGGGATCGTTGAAGGCCTCGAGGGTCAGCCCGCTCAAGGCCATCATGAGGAATCCGGCCAGCATGACGATGGCGTAGAAGCGCTCCGACTTGTCGTGCTGCGCCTTGAGCGCGGTCGCGCGGAGCAGCGAGAAGATGCCGATCGGGAGCGACATGATGCCGATCACGATCACGAAGTCGTTGGCGTAGCTGAACAGGTCCTCGGACATCTGATGCGGCACGAAGTACTGCAGCACCATCAGGAGGCCGCTCACCAGGACGATCAGGATCGGGAGTTGTCTCTTCATCACGTCATCACACCGTCTTGGACCATTGGTAGAAGATGTCGGAGCCGAAGGTCCACGCCAGCACCCCCAGGATGATGAAGATCAGGATGACGATCTTGGCCCAGTCCTGCGCCTTGAGCGGACCCATCAGCACGGGATCCTGCGAGAGGTAGGCGGAGGCGGCGTAGAGCTCCTCGCCGATCAGCGTGTAGTCGGTCGCCGCGACGAAGAAGGGGATCTGCGAGACCTGATCGGTGCCCGAGATCTGAATCGCGCCGGTCATGCTGCCCGCCTCGGCGAGCAGAAGGCTCTCGGCGTGGAAGACACCCATGTAGAAGTTGGTCGCGGTGCGCTCGCGGAGCATCACGCCGTTGACCGCGGCGACGTAGGGGAATTGCATCGCGGAGATGTAGTAGACGCTCTCGGGGCGATAGACCTCGGGGCGGCCGGCCGAGAGATACGCCTCCTTCACCGTCTCCTGCGCCATCGCCATCATCACCGGATCGTTGACCGGGACGAGGATCGGCGTCTGGTACTCCGCGGTCTTCTTCGCCACGCGCGAGAGGATGGTGTAGCCCGCGATGGTCGCGATGTCACCCGCCGTTCCGGTGCCGAGGATGAAGAGGATCGGGCGCCCCATCTCGGTCGCGCGGCCGATCGCTTCATCCACCGCGTTGATGCCGGGGATGGGCCGGATGTAGAGCGGCGCACCCGACTTCGCGCGATTGATGAAGAAGACCACCGCGGC
>CAZZAH010000314.1:0-2636 GCA_964652115.1 uncultured bacterium
ACCAGGTTCACCAGCGCGAAGTGCTGCGGCTTGAACGCGAGGAAGGTCGTCCCCACCGCCACGAGCAACGCCGAAAGCACGTCGCCCAGCCGCACGCAGAGCGTGTCGATCACCTGCTTCGCCTTGTACTTCTCCGTCCGCGTGGTCGGAAGGAAGAGAGCGTTCCGCACCGTGTTCTGGAGCGAGTAGTCGGTGGCGTTCTCCGCGATCTTCGCCCAGCGCACCACGCTGAGCAGCGGATAGAAGGCGAGGAAGGAGTACCCGAAGAGCGCGATCGTCGGCAGGACGAAGAGCGACGCGCGCACGCCGAACCACTTGAACACCCGCGAGACGACGAAGAGCTGGAGGCCCAAGCTCACGATGTTCACCACGAGGAAGAAGTCGGCGTAGAACTTCCCGATGAACTGCTTCACGTCGACCGCCCCGCCCTGCTGCGCCGCGGCGTTCGCCACCGTCTTCCCGAGGATGTACTCGCCGTTCGTGTTCACCCAATTGAGCACCAGGATGAGGAACGCGATGCCGAGGAGGTAGCGGCTTCGAAAGACGAGCGCGAAGGCGTTGCCCGGCTCGAGCGGCGCGTCGTCCGGCTTCGGAGCGGTTGTCACACGCGCGCCGGTCACGGCATTCGCGCCGGCAGCCGCACTCGCGCCGCGCGCAGCCTGCCGCCGGTGCTGCGCCTCCGCGAGATGCGTCACGATCAGGCTCCCCGAGAGCAACGCGGCCGAGAGGAGGAGCAGCTCCGCCACCTCGTGTCCCTTGAGGAGCTGGCCGGTGAGGAAGCTGCCGAAGACCGCGCCCGCCGACGCGCCGAAGCCCACGATCGGGAAGAGCCGCTTCCCATCTTCGGTCGAGTAGAGGTCGTTGGCGAAGGACCAGAACTGCGCGATGACCATCAGATTGAAGATGCCGACCCAGAGGAAGAAGGGCACACCCACCGGCGCCTGCGCCTTGGCCAGGAGATAGAACGCGACCAGGCAAGCGGCGAAGAAGAGGGTCACGCCGTCGATCAGCTTTCGGCGACCGACCCGTGACGCGAACATCCCGTAAAGAGGCACGACGCCGAGCAGCAACAGCGCTTGCCCGGCCGCGGCGTAGCTCTTCACCTCCGCCGCGCCCGGCCCGCTCGAGAGGATGAACGCTTCGCGCAGCGGCTTGATGATGTAGTAGGTCGTGAGCAGGATGAAGACGTTGAGGCAGAGAAGCAGCGCCTTGGTCGACTCGCCGGCGTGAACCTCGGTGAAGACCGAGAGGACGCGATCGAGCGCGCCGCGCTTTTGCTCCGCGCTCAAGTCGTGCCGCCCATCCGGCCGCTAACGGCCGACCTCGGCCACGCGCCCGCTGGTCCGCGCGACGTAGACCGTCACCGGCTGCCCGAAGCCGTGTCCTCGATCGGTCTCGAGCTCCACTCGAAGGAAGGGATAAGAGTCGACGGAAGATCCAAGCGGCGCGGCGTAGGTCTCCGCCGCTAAGTCCACGACGAGGAGCTCGGCCTTCGCGGCCGATGGCACCATCGCCCAGTCGGAACGCGGGCCACTTTTACGATCCGCGTCGACCGCCGTCACGCGCGCGCGATACTGCGCGGCCGCGTCGAGCACGCCGCGCTCGACGCCGAGATCGTGGAAGCGCAGCGCCCCGCGGCCGGCCGGCTCAAAGGTGAAGAAGTCGAGCGGCGGCACGCGCTCGAACCAGTGGCGCGCGATGATGTCTCGCCGCTCCGCCAGCACGCGCGCCACGTAGTCGGCGGCGCGCGGGTCCTTGTAGTGCCCCTCGGCCACGATCGCCCGAAGGTGCTCATCGCGGAAGGCCGAGATGATCTTCGCCGCCCAGTAGCCGTCGCGATCGGTCATGTTCGCGAAGGCGGTGTTCGCCACCAGCGGCTTGAACTCGAGCGGGTCGAAGCGCGCCGACTCGAAGTAGCCGACCTCGGGCAGGTCGCGTGGGCGTTGATTGTGTCGCCAAGCATCCTCATGCATTCCGAGCGCGAGCGTTCGGCCGGCGATCGCGGGCAGGTCCAGGCTGAACTCCCATCCGTAGGCGGGATAGCTTCCGCTCGCCCCCGCGCCGAGCGTGCTCGCGAAGTCGATCAGGTGATGCTTCACGAAGTGCCGGCCGTCTTCCTCGACGAACATGTCGAGGCTGTTCTGCTGCTTCGCGTCGAAGTGCACTAGCCAGGCGGCGAAGACGCGAAGGCCGCGGAGCTCGCGCCTGTTTTCGTGATTGATGTGGTCGTTCGGGTCGTCGTCGCGGCGTCCCTTGTAGTCGAACGGACCGATCGGCTTCCCGACGAGCAACCGGCTCGCGATCGCGCGCCACTGTGTGCCGTTGTGCTCCACGTGAGCGAGCGTCTGATCGAGGTCCTCGGTGGTCATCTCCTTCTTCGAGCCGTCGGGCAGGCTGAGGCGGACGCCTTCGCCCAGCACGAGATCGGAGCGGGTGAAGTCGACCACGTGATCGGACGGGACGTTGTATCCCGCCGCATGGAAGATTCGTCCGGCGATCGCGCCGGCGGAGATCGAGGTGCCCGGCTCGCCCGGCGCGTCGAACTTGATGAACCAGGTCGTGCCGCGCGCGTCCTTGATCGTGAAGCCGGGCGTCACGCCTTCCGACTTCGCGCGGACGATCACCCACGGCGCGCT